>CAYVAO010000223.1:0-4514 GCA_964448895.1 uncultured Christensenella sp. | reverse complement strand
GCATTCAAACCGCGGCGGTCGGCGGCGGCGAACTCTGGTTTGACGGCAAGATGATCCGCAAGGACGGCGTCTTCACCGTGGACGCGCTCAAGGGACTCAATCCGTAATCAATGCGCACCTCCGCCGATGAATTCTTCCTCGGTCGGATGATGGAACAAAAAGGACGTGATCGCATGAAAGAAACCGTTCGCAGCTGGATTTTCGATATCGCTGCTTTTGTATTTGGCAGCGCGCTCGTCGCGGCGGGGCTGGTGCTCTTCACCATTCCAAACGACATCGCGCCCGGCGGTGTTTCGGGCCTAGCCACCGCGCTGGCTTCCCTCTCTCCGGTCTCGGTCGGCGTCTGGACGCTGCTACTCAATATCCCGCTGATCGTGCTCGCCTGGTGGAAGCTTGGCTTTCACCCGCTGGCGAAGACCATCGTCACAACGCTCCTGCTCTCGGGCTTTATCGAGCTGCTTTCGCGCATCCTGCCGCCTTACAGCAACAATATCTTGCTTGCTTCCGAGCTCGGCGGCGTGCTCTGCGGCGTCGGCATGGGTGCAATCTTTGTGCGCGGGGCAACGACGGGAGGCACGGACCTCATCAGTTTGCTGCTCAATCGCGCGTTTCCGAATGTCTCGGTGGGCTCGCTGCTGTTGATCGTGGATGCGACGGTCGTCGTGTTCGCCGTGTTCGTGTTCCGAAACATCGAAGTTGCGCTGTATTCCATCGTGACCATCTTCGTCACCACGCGCACGATCGACGCGATCATGCAGGGCGTGGATCACGCAAAGGTGATCTACATCGTCACCGAGCGCGGAGACGATATCCTGGCGTTGCTGGCGGATGAGCTGGGCCGCGGGGTGACGGTGCTGCAAGGGCGCGGCGGCTATACGCGGCGAGACAAGCATATGCTGGTTCTCGTTGTGCGCCGCAACTCTTTCTCGCAGACGCTCAAAACGGTCAAACAGATCGACAAAGACGCGTTTATCTTCGTCACCGACGCTACGGAGGTGCACGGCGACGGATTTAAACCGTTGGATTAGGTTTCTTTCAGGCTTTGCCCTGAACCCAATATACTGAGCAACACAAAAGCCCTCAAACGCACGTTTGAGGGCTTTTTGATTGTCGCAACTTATTCTTCCATTTGCTGCTTTGCCAGTTCTGCTTGTCCCTGTTTGTTCGTGAACATATGGTTCCGGTAGACGATGAAACGATAGACGCAAAACTCGGTGATGAGATTGATCACCATGGTGCCAATCTCAACAAGATAGGCGTTCCAGTTTGCATTTGTCAATGCGTCTACCCACCAGGTCGAGATCGGGGTAAAAATGAGGTAATACACGGTGATCTGAAACATCGCGAGCGGCACGTTTTTTGCCGATTTGAACGTAAACTTTCGATTGACGGTGAAGTTGAAAATCACCGACAGGGCAAGCGATATCAAGTAGCTCAGCCATTCCTGAAGATGAAACACCTCAAAGAACAACGTGAACGTGGAAAACTGAATCACGCCCGCAGAGCAGGAGAAGAGAAGAAATTTCAATCCCTGAAGGAAATTCTGCTTCTTTGTGAGGTTTGCCTTGATGATCGTTTCCTGTGAGCCTTGCGCCTGTTCCGGTTGTGCGCTTGCCGCGCCGTTTTCTAAATGTTGCGTTGTCGTACCCTCCCAGTTCTATGGTCGATGCTCGACCTGTTTGTTTTCCATTAATCCAACCCGGGTTCGGTGAATTCAATCTGTCGCTCGTCCGCTCCGTCCGCCTTTTCCACCGGCGCCGATGTAAACGAAATTGCGTTTTTACCGTTGCGTTTGACCCGATAGAGCGCTTCGTCCGCGGCTTTGTAGAGCCGCTCAAACGTGTCTCCGTCGCGATGATACACCGCGATGCCGACGCTGATCGACACCGGAATGCCGATCTTGCGGCTCAAGACCACCATCTCTCCGCGCAGCGCCTCCGCTTTGTCCTGCACGATCATATCGTTTCGCGCGTTTTTGATGAAGATCATGTATTCGTCTCCGCCAATGCGCGAGAGGAAGTCGCCGGAGCGAAACAGCCTTCGCATGCCGTTTGCAAACGAGGTCAACAACTGATCACCTTTGGCATGACCCAGCGTGTCGTTGACCGCTTTGAAGTTGTCAAAATCGAGCATCAGCAGCGCGTGAACGCCGCCTTTCCCTTCGCCGGCGAGAAACGCCTTGATGTTTCGCTCCATCGCGCCGCGATTGAGCAAGCCTGAAAGCGGGTCGCTGTCCGCCTGGCGAATCAGGCGCTGCATCGACTGCTTTTGCCGCTGAATATCCGCAATTTTGCCGACGAGCAGCACCGCCTGCTTGTCCTGATCGACCACGGAGTAGATCTCCACGCGCTTCCAGCGGGCAACGCCGCGGGAATTGATCATGCGCAATTCCGCGCGTGCCTCCGCATCGCCAGCGCGAAGCTGGTTGATCAGCATAAGAAAGACTTTTTGATCCTCCTCAAAGAAGAGACTTGTGCAGTCCTCCAGCGAGTCTATTGTGCAGTCCGGCGGCGGAGCGCCAAACATGGACTCGAAGGTATCGTTAAACGAAATCACTCCCGTATCCAGCGATACATGGAAAAACACTTCGTTCGACAAGCGCGTAATCAACTGATATCGTTGTGCGCTTTGGCGCAGCAGGTCTTTGTCCGCCTCCAGCTTCTGCACCGTCTCCTGTTCGTGACGATACGATTGCGCCGCCATCGTTGCCCCGACGAGCAGGATGATGAGCAGCATCCAAATCTGGTAGATGTTGACATGTCGCGAAATCCCGTCCGCAACGCTTGCCGGCACAACCGTAAAAACATACCAGTCATACGCGGGAATCCAATTGCACGCCGTATAATAGGTTTGCCCGGAAGACACAAAACGGAATGTCGCGATGCGCTCCTTTTCCACCTGCTCCCGGATTGAATCTATGGTTACCTCTTCACCAAGCGCAAAATTGTTGATATAGGTCTTAACGTTTTCGCCCGGTTTCAAGTTGTTCGAACCGTCTTCGACAAACAGGATATTGCCCTCAGTATCGCTGACAAATGTATATGCCACGCCTTCGTAAGCGAGCGTTTTCATCTGTCTGGAAAAATTCCAGTTGCTCAACGTCGCAAACAGCACGCCTTTGTTGCCGAATTGGTCGCTCACATACGCGCTGACGCGCACTCCCGGTGAATCGCCTTCCGCGCTTTGGTCGTCTGTGGATACGACCGTATTCCCCGAAAGGCTTTCGGTAAACCAGTCTTCCGTGCCCACATATCTCTTTGCCTGGTCGCTGTAAAGCAAATATCCCATGGCGTTTGCATAGCCCACCGAGACATTTTTCACTTCGTTTCCCAGTTCGGTGCGTAGCGATTCGACCAGCGTGTTGGGTCCGGTATCCGCGTCGTAGTCCGCGATTAGATGAACACGCGTGTTCAGCATGTCCACATACCGCTCCAGCGCGATGGACTGCTGCCGCACCGCGTCCGTAAGAACCTGATAGGTGCCTTTGCGAATCTCCTTGATGATCTGTCCTTGCAGTAGAATAAACGCGAGTATCAACACGCCTGCCGCGGCAAGCGGAAAGCCGAAATAACGCAGGAGGTTTTTGAGGAATGCGCGCTTTGTTAGACTCTGCTGCACGGTATTCCACCCTTCTGTGGATTAAATTTGCGGGATCTTTTTTGATTGAGTTTCTTGAAGGAATAGCCTTGTTTGTTTGAATTATATCGGGTATTCCGTCATTTGTCACCTTTGTGTCAATGATTTTTGGGGTTAAGCATGCAAAATAAGGCGGCAACCGCCCGCATTACGCAGGCAGTCGCCGCCTCAATCTGTTTGAATCTGGTACTTACTTGATTAGATGCGGGCCACTCCGCTCTTTCTCGCGGCTTCGGCAACCGCCGCCGCGACCGTTTTGCCGACGCGGGGATCAAACGCTTTGGGAATGACGTATTCCGCGCTGCGCTCTTCGTCCGAAATCAGGCCCGCCAGCGCATAGGCCGCCGCAACCTTCATCTCGTCGTTGATGTCTTTTGCGCGAACGTCAAATGTGCCGCGGAAGATGCCCGGGAACGCAAGCACGTTGTTGATCTGGTTGGGGAAATCGCTTCTTCCGGTTGCGATGACGGCTGCGCCGCCCGCTTTCGCGTCGTCCGGGAAGATCTCCGGCGTGGGGTTCGCGCAGGCAAAGATGATCGGATCCTTCGCCATGCTCTTGACCATGTCCACAGAGACCATGTTCGGCGCGGAAACGCCGATGAACACATCCGCGCCCTTCATCGCGTCCGCAAGGGAACCCGTGCGCTTTTCGCGGTTCGTGATCAGCGCCATCTCTTCCTTGATCCAGTTCATGCCTTCCTTGCGGCCTTCATAGATTGCGCCCTTGCGATCGCAAAGCGTCACATCCGAAAAACCGTCCGAAAGCAGCAGCTTGGTCACGCTGATGGCGGCGGCACCCGCGCCGTTGATCACAACCTTGACGTCCTGTTTCTTCTTGCCAACGACTTTGAGCGCGTTGATCAGTCCCGCAAGGGTAA
>CAYVAO010000222.1:0-4526 GCA_964448895.1 uncultured Christensenella sp. | reverse complement strand
ACGGATGACCTCGGAATAAAACGGGTTGTCGATATCCGGTAGCAAAATCAGTATCAAGTGGCTCTCGTCGCGTACGACCGCGTCGTAGCCAAGCGCATAAATCGCCTGTACGATCTTGTCGTACGTGCCTTCCTTGACGCTTTCTTTATTATTGATGGCGCGTGACACCGTGGCGATGGAGACCCCCGCCGCGTCCGCAACATCCTGTAAGGTTGGTTTCTTCTTTGTTTGAGACATGATCGATCCTTTTTTCACAACGTCAGATTATCATATCACATTTGATCAATTTTGTAAATCGAGCCCAGAATAGCGCTTAATTCAACTAAAATGTAAAAAATGAAACAAATAATAATATATCATGTAAATAATGAAAATATGATTGACATGGAATGCAAGGAATGATAGATTAAAATCAAGCAAACAGAACAGCGCAAATTGTCTTTTTCATTTTCTCCTTCTTACTTTAGATGAAATCAACCACGAAAAGAGAACCAAAACCATGAAGCTTGGATTTGCCAGCGCAATTTTGCCGGATCAATCGTTTGACACCGTCGTCGACTTCGCAGCGGAGCATGGCTACCGCTGTGTAGAGATGATGAGTTGGCCGGTTGGCAAGGCGGAGCGTCGTTATGCGGGCGTAACCCATATAGACGTGGATTCGCTGGACGAAGCGCGTGTGAGCGCTATTCAAGCCAAGCTCGCCGGGACTGGCGTCGAGATTTCCGCGCTGGGATACTATCCCAACGCGCTCGACCCGGAAGCGGACAAGGCGGAAGTCGCCATCAACCACATCAAAAAACTCATCGTCTCCGCGCCGAAACTCGGCGTGCATACGGTGAACACCTTTATCGGCAGAAACCAGTATTTAAGCGTTTCGGATAATATGAAGCTCTTCGCCAAAGTCTGGCCGGATATCATCAAGCTCGCGGAGGACAACGGCGTACGCGTCGCCATCGAAAACTGCCCGATGCTCTTTACGAAGGACGAGTGGCCCGGCGGTAAAAACCTCGCCGTTTCACCGCGCATCTGGCGGGAGATGTTTTCGCTGATCGACAGTAAAAACTTCGGACTCAACTATGATCCGTCCCACTTTGTGCTGCAACAGATGGACTACATCCGCCCGATCTATGAATTTACAGAAAAGCTCTTCCATGTCCACATCAAGGACATTAAACTCTATCGAAACCTTCTGGACGAAGTCGGTATCTTCGCGGCCCCGCTGGATTACTTGCAGCCGAAGCTGCCGGGTCTGGGCGATATCGACTGGGGCAAGTTCGTTTCCGCGCTGACGGACGTCGGCTACCGCGGCTATATCTGCGTCGAGGTAGAGGACAAGGCATTTGAAGACACGCTGGAGCGCCGCTACGAATCTTTGATTCAATCCCAACGCTACATGAGCCAGTTTATCGTAACCGAATAAAGAGCCTTGCGGTTTGGCCGCAACTCTTTTATAAACGGCATGTAATCCATTACATGTGCATCAAAAGGCGTTTCGTGCGAACAAACCGAAACCGTTGGACAGAGAGAAGGTGCGCACATGGTAAAGATTGAGGATGTCGCGCGCGAAGCGGGCGTCTCGGTGGCTACGGTCTCCCGCGTACTCAATGATCTCGGCGGCGCGCTGCCCGAGACACAGGAAAAAGTACGCGAGGCGGTGAAGCGCCTCCATTATGAACCCAACCTTTCCGCGCGTAATCTTCGCAAGAACGAGAGCCGGATCATCCTGATCCTCGCGCCAAACTTTTCCAACCCGTATTATTCCAACGTACTCTCCGGCATCTGCGACGTTTCGCGCAACCTTGGCTACAGTACCTTGATCTATAACACATACGACAGCAACGCGCTGGACGAAAAACTCGTGACCAGCCTGTTTCAGAAAAATCGCGCGGACGGCATGATCACCCTCGCCGTCAATCGGGACGATCTCTGGCTTGCCAAAACCGCCGGAAAGTATCCGCTCGTGCAATGCTCGGAATATGTGGAGGATGCGGCAATTCCGCATATTTCGGTCGATAACCGTTTATCCGCGCGGGAATCGGTGCAGCACCTGATTTCGCTTGGGCATAGGAGAATCGGCGATGTGACCAGCGCGAACCGGTATCTTTCGAGTACGAACCGCCTGCGCGGGTATCTCGACGCGCTGGAAGAGGCGGGGATACCGAGGGACGACGACTTGATCGCCTATGCTTCCGCCGATTACTCATTTGCAAGCGGCAAACAGGCGGCAAGAAGCCTGCTCTCGCTGCCGGAACCGCCGAGCGCGATCTTCTGCGTATCCGATATTCTTGCGCTGGGCGTAATCGCCTCCGCGGGCAAGATGGGGTTGCAGGTGCCTTGGGATTTGAGCGTGATGGGCTTTGACGACGTCGACTATACGACGATGTTTCACCCGTATCTGACCACCGTCGCCGTGCCTTGCTACGAACTCGGGCGCAGGAGCATGCTGTTGTTATACGACCACATCACGCAAAAACCTGGCGCGGAAGCGGAAGTTTATCTGCCGCATCAGATCGTTTTGCGGGAGACGACCGCAAAACAAGCGTGATCGAATGGATCAATGAGAACCAAATGACATAAACCACTGAATTTGAAACCAGACATGACAGAACAAAGGGGAACACACACCATGCTAAACGTAGGAATTATCGGCTGCGGCTCGATTGCAAGACAGCGCCACGCGGCGGAATACAAGCACAACGAAAACACCAACATCGCGGGCGTTTTCGACGTTTCCCGTGAGCGCGCGGAAGCGATGGCTGCGGACTTTGGCGGAAAGGTCTACGATACCGCGGAAGAGCTGATTGCGGATGCTTCGATCGACGCGGTGAGCGTCTGCGTCGCAAACGCGTTTCATGCGCCGATTACGATCGACGCGCTGAACCACGGCAAGCATGTGCTCTGTGAAAAGCCGATGGCGATCTCGCTTAAGGACTGCGAAGAGATGCTCTTTGCCGCGCAAAAGAGCGGGAAACGTCTGCTGATCGACCACAACCAACGCCTGACGCCCGCGCACAAAAAGGCGAAAGAGATCATCTCCTCCGGCGAACTCGGCCGCGTGATCAGCTTTGCCGCTACCTTTGGCCACAAAGGGCCGGAGATGTGGAGCGCGGATAAGAGCAGCAACACCTGGTTTTTCAAGAAAAACGCTGCTGCGTTTGGCTCCATGGCGGATCTCGGTATTCATAAAATCGACCTGATGCGCTACCTCATCGGCGCGGACGTGAAAAACGTGTTCTCGCGCATGGCGACGCTGGACAAAAAGTTTCCGGACGGAACACCCATCGAGGTGGACGATAACTCGGTTGAGATTTTAACGTTTGAAAACGGCGCGCTCGGCACCGTCACCACGAGCTGGACGCACTATGGCGAGGAATGCAACGCTTCCACGCTCTATTGCGAAAAAGGAACGCTCAAGCTCTACCACGATCCGCGTTATGCGCTTCAGGTAGTCTACGCGAACGGAACGAAAGCACATTACGAGCTGGATCGCATGCAGACCAACGACGATCGTCAGCAGACGAGCAGCGGAGTGATCGACCAGTTTGTCGACAGCATTCTCACCGGACAGCCTTCCGTGCTCGATGCGGAGGATATCGTCAACTCCATGCGGGTTGTGTTCGCTTGCCTCGAGTCCGCGGAGTCGGGCAGAATTGTAGAACTGTAACCGCCTTTTTTAGAAACCTCGTACCGATTCTTATTTATTCTGGTAATAACCATTGATTTGGTTGTTATAAGTACGAAAAGTACCACTCAGGGTAATAACCATTTATTTGGTTGTTATAAATCAAAAAAGGAGAGAAATCATGAAAAAATTCGTCGCGATTCTTATGTGAGCAATGATGCTGGTTGGTGTTGCGGCGTGTGCAAGCACTCCGGCGCCGGCAGCGGAAGAACCCGCCGCTGAAGCGACCACGGCACCCGCTGCGGACACAGCGGCAGAGACCACCGGCGGCACCATCTACGTGCTCGGCCCCACGCCGGATCACGGCTGGACCGCTCAGGCAGGCACCTATGCCGACAAGAAGGTTGCCGAAATCAACGCCGAAGGTAAGTATAAGGCCGTCTACATGGCAGCTTCCACCGGTGAAGAGCAGGTCGACCAGGTTCAGACCATCCTTGCAAACGGCGACGCGGTTGGCGTAGTGTTCTTCGCACTGGAAGATTCCGCCAAAGCCGGTCAGGAAGCCCTGATTGCAGCGAATGTTCCGTTCATCTCCTTCGACCGTATCATTGAAGGACCGGACAAGTCCGCCATCCTCAACGCCTCCGGTGACAACTGGCAGTGCGGCGCAGGCATCGCGTACTGGCTGCAGAAGAACGGCATGGCACCTGGCGCCACCATGGTCACCCTCATCGGCGACAACGGTACCGTTTGCTCCCGCCGTCAGGAAGGCTTCGAGCAGTTCCTCCGTGGTGAAATCGAATACTACGACAAAGACAAGAACGAGTCCTACAAGACCACCCAGGTTTGGACCCAGGACGAAATCAACGCTCTGACGGCCGACTATAAGACGGTCTGCAACTGG
>CAYVAO010000221.1:2917-4554 GCA_964448895.1 uncultured Christensenella sp. | reverse complement strand
TGCCGCCGCCAAGGTCGTAGACCAGAATTTTCTGGTTGTTCTCTTTGTCCATGCCATAGGCAAGCGCTGCTGCCGTCGGCTCGTTGATGATGCGCAGGACTTCGAGGCCGGCGATGCGGCCCGCGTCCTTCGTCGCCTGACGCTGACTATCCGTAAAGTACGCCGGAACGGTGATGACCGCCTGCGTTACAGGTTCGCCGAGGTAGGCTTCTGCATCCGTCTTGAGCTTTTGCAGAATCATCGCGGAGATTTCCTGCGGGGTGTAGTCTTTGCCCTCGATGTGCACCTTGCGGGAAGAACCCATGTCGCGCTTGATCGACGCGATGGTGCGGTCGGGGTTGGTGATGGCCTGGCGCTTTGCAATGTTGCCTACCATACGCTCGCCGTCTTTGAACGCAACCACGGAAGGCGTGGTGCGCATGCCTTCAGAATTCGGAATGACGACCGGTTCGCCGCCTTCCAGGAAAGCGACGCAAGAGTTCGTTGTGCCGAGGTCGATGCCAATAATTTTACCCATAAATCATATCCTCCAAGTATTCTATCAATATATATTTCAAATTTTAAATTGAAATCTAAAATCCCAATTTCATCTGTTTGTTTCTGCTTTCGCTTGAAACAAAATTCTTATTCCGCAACTTTTACCATACAGTGGCGGATGACACGGTCTCCCATGCGGTAGCCTTTTTGGAAGACCACCACGATATCTCCGCTCTCTTTGCCGTCCACTTTCTCTTTCATGACGGCTTCGTGCTTGGTGGGATCAAATTTGCAATCGTCTTCGATCTCTTCCAAGCCGAGTTTCTTCAGCGAATCAAGCATCTGGCGCTGTACCATGGCGATGCCTTCGCGAATCGCCGTGTTATCCTCCGGAATGCTCTGTAACGCACGATCCAGATTGTCCAGCGCGGGAAGGAGTTCCTTTACCGTGTCGCGCTTGCCCTCTTCATAGCTATCGAGGCGGATGCTTGCGTTCCTGCGGCGGAAGTTGTCGAAATCCGCTTGAATCCGCTGTAAAAGATTGACCGTTTCGTCCTTCTCTTTCGTGATCGCTTCAATGTGCGCTTTTGCCGCGGCGAATTCTTCCGCCGTGAGTGTATAGGATTCCTGTTCCGCTGTGGCGTCTTCCACTACGGTCGATTCGCTGTTTGCTGCGTCTTCCGTCTTGATCTTCGGATCGACGGGTTCTTGTTTGTCAGTCTTCTTGGTCAATGTTCCAGTCTCCTTGTTCGTTCTCGCCCGACGTAATCCACCGGGTTTTTCTGATGCAATCCTGCAAATCTAAGTTATGGCTCACTCGTCGTCCTGATCCGCGCTGAGCACTTCGGAAAGGCTCCTTCGCATGTATTCCAGAACGGAGATCACCTTACTGTAATTCATACGCGTAGGCCCTATGATGCCGAAGGAACCAAGCGGCTCGTCGCCGACCTGATAGGTCGCGGTCACAATGCTGCAATCTTTAAACGTCTCGTCCTGATTCTCGTTGCCGATCGTAATGGAAAACTCCAGCTTGCTTGCACGCTTGAGCATATCGTACAGGAGATTTCTTCCTTCAACCGAGGCGAGAAACGTCTTTGCGTTGTTGACATCGATGTATTCGGGCTAATGCAGCTTTTTGGTCGCAGCGGACTGCTGGACCG
>CAYVAO010000221.1:0-2907 GCA_964448895.1 uncultured Christensenella sp. | reverse complement strand
GTCGCTGTATTCTCGATAATGCACCATATTGGTAGCTCCCGAAAGCTGTACACTCGGCGACTCCGGCGCCATCTTGCGCTCGATGGCTTCCACCACGGAGCAGAGGAACGCACGCCGTTCATAGAGCTCTCCGCTCATCTCCTGCGCGATCAAATCCCCGATCTGGTCCATGCGGCAATCATAAAAACGCTCGGTCAACAGCCGCGAAATTCGCTCCAGCTCGTCCGCGCGGATATCCTCCGGCACACGGATGATCGCGTCTCTGGCAAATCCTGTGGTCGTCACGATGACGACAAGCGCGCGTCCTTCCCGCAACGGAACCAACTGAATATGGCGGAGTCTGTTCGCGGCGAGCATCGGCGGCATGACCATCGCGGTGTAATTCGTCACCGCGGAGAGCGCCTGCGCCGTCTGTTTCATGACGGACTCGACCTCGTCGAGCTTTGAGCTCATGTGCGCGCGGATGATCTTGATCTCGTCGTCGCTCAGCGCCGCTTTCTGCATCATCTGATCGACGTAGAGGCGATACGCTTTGTCCGAAGGAACGCGTCCTGCGGAGGTGTGCGGCTGCTCCAGATAACCCAGCTCTTCCAAATCCGCCATCTCGTTGCGGATGGTAGCGCTCGAAAGATTGAACTCCTCATGCTTGCTGATCGCACGGGAACCGACCGGAGACGCGGACATGATGTACTCGTCGATGATCGCTTTGAGAATGCCGAGTTTCCTCGCATCCAGTTCCATATTCCGCCGCCTCCTTTCGTAAAAAGTGCTGCCCGCGAAGCGATGCAGTGCTCTTTGTTGACCTTGATTTTTGTTATTAGCACTCTATTTTGTTGAGTGCTAACCCATGAGAAAAATTTAGCACTTACGAGATTTGGTGTCAAGTAAGTGCTGTATCAAAAATGTGACATTCCAGTGAATTCACCGCTAAGGGTAAAATCGAGGCAAATTTCCAACTTAAAAACGCCTTCAACTTGCGTATGCAACGCGCTACATGAAAAACCCAAGCGCTTCGTTTTGCAGATCAAGTCCCTTTCGATTGAGCGCGATCAAGCGCTCGTTTTCCTCTATCCAACCGCGCTTTCGCAGTAGTTCCATCGCTTTGGGATACGCCTCCACCACGTCCAGATCAAACCGCGCGAGAAACGCCGCGCGATCTATGCCGCGTATAAGCCTTAACCCCAGCATGACACACTCAAACATCTCGTCTCGCGGTGAAAGCCGGATTGTTTCTGCAAGCGGGCGTTTGCCGCGTGCAATCAGGCGATTGTATTCTTCAAGGTTGTCTACGTTGGCATAGCGCGTCCATTTCCTGTCGCGTACAACACCGTGCGCGGCAATGCCAAAGCCAAGATATTCGCCGTTTTGCCAATAGTTCAAATTATGCCGGCATTCGAAACCATCCCGCGCAAAGTTGCTGATCTCATAGCGGTGATAGCCTCGCTCTTCCAGCAAATCGATGCCCGCGTCCTGCATGTCCGCAACGAGGTCTTCCTCAGGCGCGGCAATCTCACCGCGCTCCACGCAATCATAAAGAGGCGTGTGCTCCTCTAAGATCAGCGAATAGGCGGAGATGTGCTGAACGCCAAGATCGCAGACCGTGTTGATCGAATCAAGATATTGCGGGATTGTTTGGTTCGGCAGCCCGTGCATCAGGTCGACGTTGATGTTGCTAAACCCTGCTTCCCGCGCGTTCTTCAGCGTGGTTAAAAACTGATCTAATGAATGGATGCGCCCGATCTCGTGAAGCAGCGTGTCGTGCGTGCTCTGCAGCCCGATCGAGAGACGGTTGATGCCCGCTTCGCGATAGGCAGCCATCTTTTCCGGCGTGACCGTACCGGGGTTTGCTTCCATCGAAATCTCGGCGTCTGCGCGGATGTCAAAACGCTCGCGAAGCACGCTCATGATGCGCCGCATCTGATCGCCTGTCAGCAGCGACGGCGTTCCGCCGCCGAAAAACACCGTGTCAAACGCGGCGGGATAACTCCCGCCGCGCGAAACAAGCTCTATTTCGGTCAGTAACGCATCCGCATACGACTCCGGCACGCTTCCATTCGGAAAACTGACAAAGTCGCAATAGGCGCATTTCCTGACGCAAAACGGAATATGTAAGTAGATGCCCGCCATCGTCAGTTGATGCGGAGCACGCTCATGAAAGCGTCGCTCGGCAAGGACACGGTGCCGATCTGGCGCATGCGCTTCTTGCCTTCCTTCTGCTTTTCGAGCAGCTTCTTTTTTCGCGTGATATCGCCGCCGTAGCACTTGGCAAGAACGTCCTTACGCACGGCGCGAACGGTTTCACGCGCAATGATCTTGCCACCGATTGCCGCCTGAACGGGAATTTCAAACTGCTGGCGCGGAATGACTTCGCAGAGCTTCTCCGCTACGGCGCGGCCTTTTGCGTAGGCACGGTCGCGGTGGACAATGGTACTCAGCGCGTCGCACATATCGCCGTTGAGCAGAAAATCGAGCTTGACCAGATCGCTCTTCTCGTAACCCTTAAGCTCGTAGTCAAACGAGGCATAGCCCCTGCTTCTGCTCTTGAGCTGATCGAAGAAATCATAGATGATCTCGTTGAGCGGTAGAATATAGTGAATCCGCACGCGAGATTCCTCGATATAGTTCATGTCGATGAGTGCGCCGCGGCGTTCCTGGCAGATCTCCATGATGGAGCCTACGTATTCCGAGGGCGTCATGATCGTTGCGTTAACGACCGGCTCTTCCAGTTGCTCAATCTCCGTTGTCGCCGGGAGGTTCGAGGGGTTGTCGATCATCACTACTTCGCCGGAGGTCAGCTTCACACGATAGATAACGCTCGGCGCGGTGGTTACAAGATCGAGATCAACCTCGCTCTCCAAGCGCTCCTGCATGATCTCCATATGCATCACGCCTAAAAAGCCGCAGCGG
>CAYVAO010000220.1:0-4558 GCA_964448895.1 uncultured Christensenella sp. | reverse complement strand
ATTTCAAGCAGGTCAGCCAGGTCGTCTACCTGATTCCATTTTTGCTATCAACCGTCATCGTAAGCTACATCGCGTTTGCGTTTTTAAGCCCGACAAACGGCTTTATGAACAACACAATTCTTCCAATGTTTGGCATTGATGATCCGATCAAGTGGTATAACGAGGCGAAATACTGGCCGGTCATACTCAACATCGTGTACCTATGGATGTCGTTTGGCTATAGTTCCATTCTCTATTATTCCGCCGTCATCAGCATCGACAAAACGTATTATGAGGCGGCGGTGGTGGACGGCGCCAGCACATGGAAGCAGATCGTGCATATTACGCTGCCCGGTATCAAGCCCACGATCATCACGCTCGTGTTGCTTGCCATCGGACGCATCTGTTATTCCGACTTCGGACTGTTCTATCTAATTCCGCAGCACAGCGGACTACTGTATTCTACCACGCAGACGATCGATACGTTCGTGTATCGCGCGCTGCTGGAACTCAATGACGTCGGCCGCTCTTCCGCGGCGGGATTCCTGCAATCCGTATTCGGCTTTGTCCTCGTGTTTGGAGCAAACCTGCTCGTCAACAAGCTGGATAAAGAGAGCGCGTTGTTCTAAGCGGCGCAGAGTACCGAATCGTAACAGAAAAGGATTCAGTCTCACGGGCGTAATAGCCCGGCGGACGGAGGAATAAAACCATGATCAATAACAGCAAAGTGTTCAACTTTTTCGTCAATCTGCTGCTGGCGGCGCTGATCGCCGCGTGCGTGATTCCGTTCTGGCTTCTGTTTGTCAGCTCGGTTACGTCCGAAAGTTACTTGATTCAGCACGGCTACTCGCTGCTGCCGAAGGAGTTTAGCTTCGACGCCTACAAGTACCTCTGGGAGGCAAAGGATTCCATCGGCAGAGCCTATCTGATGAGCGTGGTCATCGCGGGCATTGGCGTAATTGCAAACATCGTGCTCACCGTGCTCTTTGCCTACCCGCTTTCGCACAAAGACCTGCCCGGACGCGGCGTGATTTCGTTTTTCCTGTTTTTCACGATGCTCTTCAACGGCGGCCTTGTGCCGACCTATATGGTCTACACGAACCTCATCAACGTCAAGGATACGCTCGCCGGCATGATCGTGCCGTATCTGCTGATGAATGCGTTCTTCGTCATCATCATGCGAACCTACTTCACCTCCAGCATTCCCGGCGAGGTTTTGGAGGCCGCGCGAATCGACGGGGCAAACGAGGTGCAGACCCTGATCAAGATTGTGCTTCCGATGAGCAAGCCCATCATCGCGACCATCGCGCTGATGACGTTGATCTCCTACTGGAACAACTGGACAAACGGTATTTATTTCCTGACCACCAGAACGGATCTTTACGGCATACAAAACTATCTCAACGACGTGATGAACAAAGCGGCCTTTTTACAGTCCCACATGAACGGCATGATCAACGCAAAGGCTGTACCGAACATCAGCGTGCGTATGGCAATCGCCGTCATCGCGGTATTACCGTTGATGATCGCGTATCCGTTCTTCCAGAAATATTTCGTCAAGGGTATCACGCTCGGTTCCGTAAAGGGCTGATATCCGCGTTCGCACGGGCGCGATTTTGCGCATCGTGAAAATAAACCGCCAGGCAGGCGCTTCCGCTCACTTTTGATTTGCGAGTTTGCCGTACCGTGCTTGTGAATCACAAGCGGCTTTCGCGCAATCCGGGATCGAGCGGCGCGAACAAAAGACTTTGTCCGGCGTTTATTTTTCCGTAAAAATGAAAACGTTTACAAAAATGCGTTTTCTGCATCGTTTCTACTGCAATTTGGAAACTGATCAATTTTAGAATGGAATAGATGGAGTGCTTCATGAAAAAAGTCGAAAACAAGATCATGCTGATCACCTACGCCAACACGATGGGCGAAAACCTCAAGGCACTGGATCGTGTGCTCAAGCGGCACTTTTCCGGTGTGTTCGGCGGCGTACATGTGCTGCCCTTCTTTCCCTCATCGGGTGATCGCGGCTTTGCCGTGATCCATTACGATATCGTCGATCCCGCGTTTGGCACTTGGGATGATATCGACCGCTTGGGCGAGCAATACTACCTGATGGCGGATTTTATGCTCAACCATGTGTCCATCCGCTGCGCCGAGTTTCAGGACTATATGCAAAACGGCGACGATTCGTCATACAAGGATATGTTCATCGACTGGAATAAGTTCTGGCCGAATGGAGAACCGACCGAAGCGGAGCTGGACGTCATGTACCGCCGTAAGGAGAAAGGCCCGTTTTTCTCGTTTACCCGCGCGGATGGAAAGACGGTCAACCTCTGGAACACATTTTTTCAGGAACAGGTGGACATCGATCCGTTCAGCGAAGCCACGCAGGACTACTATCGCCGCAACCTCGGCTTGCTTGCCAAGCACGTGCCGCTGATTCGCTTTGACGCGTTTGCCTATGCTTCCAAAAAGCCGGGCACCTCGTGTTTCTTTGTGGAGCCGGAGATTTGGGACGTGCTGGAAACCGGCATGAAGCCCCTGTACGAAAGCGGCACCTAGATGCTGCCCGAGATACACGAAAACAACACCATCCAACTAAACATCGCGAAAAAAGGCTACTGGGTCTACGATTTTGCGCTGCCGATGCTCCTGCTGCACGGACTTATGAGCGGCAGAACCGACCGGCTGATTCACTGGCTGAACATCTGCCCGCGCAAGCAGTTCACAACGCTGGATACCCACGACGGCATCGGTGTGGTGGATGTCGCGGGACTGCTCACGGACGATGAGATCGACTTTGTCCGCGCGAAGGTGGACGAGATCACGCTGCCCGCACAGCCGTATATGAAGTTTCCGAGCATGATTAAAACGTCCGGCAAGCAAGCGCAGCGGTATCAGCTAATGTGCAGCTACTACTCTGCGCTGGGCGCGGACGACAGAGCCTACCTGCTGGCGCGCGCGGTGCAGTTCTTTACGCCCGGCATCCCGCAGGTCTACTATGTCGGCCTTCTCGCGGGAGAGAACGACATTGAATCTCTCAAACGCGGCGAAGAACCGCGGAGCATCAACCGCCACAGCTACACGGAAGAGGAGATTGCAGAAACGGTGCAACAGCCGATGTTGCAGGAGCTCTACCGCATCATGCGCTTCCGAAACGAGCATCCCGCGTTCAACGGAGCCGTGGAGATTGGGCAGGACAGCGCGGACGGCAAGCTCACGATCCTCTGGCGAAACGGCGCAGAATCGGCGCGCTTAATTGCCGATTTTACGACGAAAGCGTTTATGATCACAACCTCAGACGAAACCGGAGAACACACGTTCTTCGCGCAGGAGGCGTAATATGGACAATTTGAAACTGCCGAAACTCTTTCAAAGCGGAATGGTGCTGCAACGCAGAACCCCCGCCTGCATCTGGGGCACTGCGCCGGAAGGGAGCCTTGTTGTGGTTTCCCTGGCGGGATATACCGCCTATGCCGTGGCGGTCGACGGATCGTTTCGCACCTATCTTCCGCCGATGGAGGCGGGCAGCGGCTATACGTTGAGCGTCAGTACGCATGGAAAAACGATCACGCTGGAAGACGTCGCGATCGGTGAAGTTTGGCTCGCGGGCGGGCAGTCCAACATGGAGTTCCTGCTGCGGGACGATGCGGAATCTGCGGAGGAGCAAGCGGTCGATCTGCCGGACGTGCACTGTTACGAAGTGCCGAAGATCGCCTACGCGGGTCAGGAGAACGACCGGGATTATTCCAAGGTTGGCGTTTGGCGAAAGGCGCGAGGAGCTGAGGCGAAGTACTTCACCGCGGTGGGCTACTATTTTGCAAAGAAACTGCGGTCGGAACTGGGCATTCCCGTAGGCATCATCAACTGCACGTGGGGCGGCACCTCCGCAAGCGCGTATGTTTCGCCGGACTATCTGACCGGCGAATTGCAGCCGTATCTCGACCGCGCGACGGAGGCACAGGCGAAGCTCGATCCCGCAACAGAGTTGGATCGCTACCGCAAGCTCCAATACTCGATGGACAACATGCCGTTTGACAACAGCATGTCAAATCTCGCGCCCATCAAGCCCGATCCTGCGATCATGGCGTCGATGGCGGAGATGGGGGAGCTGTTCCTCTCGCGCTATTCCCCGTTTCGCCCGTGCGGACTGTACGAAACCATGCTCGAACCGACCGCACCGTACACGATCAGCGGCGTGATCTGGTATCAGGGCGAGTCGGACGCGGCATACGCGGACACCTATGAACTGCTGATGCAGCAGATGATCTCCTGCTGGCGTAACCTCTGGAAAGCGGAGCTGCCGTTCCTGATCGTGCAGCTTGCGTCGTTTGAAGAGATGATGGAGCCGCTGGACTTTGTACCGATTCGCGCGGCGCAGGAGCGGCTCACCAAATCTTGCGAGAAAGTCTGGCGCGCGTGCGCGATGGATGCAGGTATGCGCTATGACATCCACCCCAAGCACAAGCGTCCCGGCGGTGAGCGGCTGGCGCTTCAGGCGCTTTCGAAGGTGTACGGTCGCGCTATTCTCGCCGACTCGCCCGCGCCGGAAGGCTTAAAGCGCGAAGGAGACTCACTCGTGCTT
>CAYVAO010000219.1:0-4564 GCA_964448895.1 uncultured Christensenella sp. | reverse complement strand
TTAATCATGGTTGCATATCCTCCATATAACATTATTTTAACACAAATGTTATGATTCAACAATAAGAATTTCTAGAATTAACAGGAATTGCGCGTCAGAAATTTGAACCCATCACATTTCTATAAAATTCATTTGATTTCGAAAAGGATTTTTGCTTGATAAGTCGAAACATTCAATCATGAGTTGAAAGCCGCACATGACGATGTTGCAGATAATTAGTAATGTGTGACAAAGTCATGGAACACGGTCATAGCCAAATGGTAAGATCATATCAAACAAAAGGAGGTTGGTTTCATGAATACCTATCGTTTGAAGATTGACGGCATGGGCTGCGCGCACTGCGTCAGCAAGGTGACGAGAATTCTCAAGGAATCCGGCTTTGAGGTCGTATCGGTCGATCTTGGAGACGCGAAGATTAAGTCCGACATGAACCCCTCTACCGTTCTCAAGACGGCTGGCACCGTTCTGGAGGATGAGGGATATATGCTCACAACCGTGCTGGCTGACTAAGTTTTTTCTCGCGGCTTCGCGGAAACGAGGCATAAGGGCATGGGTCATCTGCATACCGGGCATGTCGTAGTCGGTATGTCCGGCGGCGTCGACAGCGCCGTAGCCGCACTGTTGCTCCACCAGCAGGGAGACGACGTTGTCGGCGTATTTATGAAAAATTGGGAAGAAGAGGACGCCGAGACCGGCGTCTGCACCGCCGCAAGCGATTATGACGATGTCAAAAGCGTTTGCGCCTCGATTGGAATTCCCTATTATACCGTCAACTTTGCGCGGGAGTATCGCGACCGCGTGTTTTCCTATTTTTTGGAAGAGTATGCGCGCGGCAGAACGCCGAATCCAGACGTGCTTTGCAATTGCGAGATTAAGTTTCGAGCGTTTCTCGATTTTGCGGTATCCACCGGAGCAGAAAAGCTCGCAACCGGGCATTATGCCAGGTTGGATCACACGGACGGTACGAAGCTTCTTCGCGCGCTGGATGCCGGTAAAGATCAAACCTACTTTCTCGCCGGATTGACACAGGAACAGCTGAAAAACGCGGTGTTTCCGATTGGAGAACTGCAAAAGTCAGCTGTGCGTCAGATTGCACTGGAGTCCGGACTCAGTAACGCGGCAAAGAAGGATTCTACCGGTATCTGCTTCATCGGAGAGAGAAACTTCAAGCAGTTCTTGATGCAATACCTGCCGGCGCAACCCGGAGACATGGTGGACGAGACGGGGCGCAAAATTGCGCGTCACGACGGCCTGATGTATTACACTTTAGGTCAGCGCAAAGGCCTCGGTATCGGCGGGCGCAGCGACGGCAGCGGCGAAAGCTGGTTCGTGATCGGCAAAGACTTAAAACGGAACCTGCTCATCGTGCAGCAGGGCGAGCACGACGAACTATTTTCGCTTTCGCTCGACACGGAAAAGATCAACTGGATCGCGGGGAAACCGCCCGCAGGCGAGTTCACCTGCACCGCAAAGTTTCGCTATCGCCAGCCGGATCAGGCGGTGCGCGTTTTTGCTGAGGGTGAAGGGGTCCATGTCGCGTTTGAACAGCCCCAGCGCGCGGTAACGCCCGGCCAATGGGTCGTGTTGTCCGAGGGGGATGTCTGCCTGGGCGGTGGGCCAATCGACCGGATTGAGCCGAAAAAAGCGATTGTGATTTGAGCAATTTCTTCGCAGTAAAGCGCCGGATATCCGGCGTTTTTTCACAGAACTCGTACGAACGGGTTTTGCATAAAAGACACAATATGCGCTTGTAACCGGTTTGCAATTTGAATGATAGTTTTTTATAATAGGAGTGTATGGAACTAGACGGTCAAAAAATTCACCCGCGCGAGCGATTGGCGTGCGCAATCGAGCTTCTTTCCGGCGCGCGCGTCGTCGCGGACGTTGGTTGCGATCACGGGCGGCTCAGTTGCGCGTTGATACAACGAAATATCGCTGAAAAATGCATCGCCATCGATATCAGCGAGCCTTCGCTGAAAAAAGCGGAGCGCCTAATTCAAAAGATTGGCGCGCAGGAGAGAATGGAGACCCGTCTCGGAAACGGGTTAGCGCCGCTCGCGGTTGGAGAAGCTGACGCGATCGCGATCCTCGGCATGGGAGGCACGCTCATTGCGCAGATTCTGGACGTATCTCCGCCTTTCATGGGGGCAAAGAAGTGCGTCGTTCAACCAATGCGCGGGGCGGAGGATATTCGCCGCTGGCTCTATGAACGAAACTATCCGGTTTTAGAAGATCGCGTTGTGTTCGACGCGGGCAGATATTACCAGATTTTCTCGATCGGGGAACCGATGGAACGACCGCAGGAATTGCCTCGAAATTGGCCGAACGACTTTTTTCTGGTGGGATACACGGCGTTTCAAAATCGCGAACCGCTGATGAAGCCGTTGCTTGAGCAAATGCTTGCAACAACGCGAAGGAAACTTCGAACACAGGGCGCTGAAGCATTACATAAACTAGAAGCACAACTGCAACAAATCTGGCAACAGTGGGAGAATGAGCCGTGAAATTATCCGATTTTACCGCAGTGATGGAGCAAATTGCCCCGCGCGATCTCGCGCTGGAGTTCGACAACCCCGGACTTTTGATCGAGCCGGATCACAAGGATATCGTGAATGTGCTCGTTGCATTGGATTGCACAAAAGCGGTTGCGGAAGAAGCAATCATTTGGGGCGCGGATCTTGTGGTAACCCACCATCCGCTGTTCTTTCATCCTGTCAAGCACATGGCGTACAGCGACCCTGCAACACGCGCCGCGTGTATGCTGATTCGAAACGGAATCGGGCTCTTTTCCGCGCATACGAATTTGGATGCAGCGCGCGGCGGTGTGAACGATACGCTTTGCTCAATGTTTGGCATTCGTGACGCGATTCCGTTTGATGAAGGAGTTGGCAGAGTAGGCACACTGAAAACGCCGGAGACGCTTTCCGTCTTTGCGAAACGCGCAGAAACGCTGCTCAACACGAAAGCGCTGGTAACGGGTGATCTGGATGCGCAAATCTCGCGCGTTGCCGTTATGGGCGGAAGCGGCGGGGACTCTATCGCGCTCGCGGCGGCGCAGGGCGCTGAGGTTCTGCTGACCGGTGAGGTGAAGCACTCCGATGCGATCGACGCCATGACGCTGGGACTAAGCCTAGTCGTAGCCGGACACTACGAAACGGAGGCAATTGTTCTCGCGCCTTTGATCAAACGTTTACAGAACGATTGTTTTGGTGTACAATATAGTTTATCGCGTGCGGACGGGAGTCCGTTTGTGCGCCTTTGAGGAGGGAAATGCCGTGAGAAAGATGGAAGCATTATGGGCCTATCAGGAGGCCGAGGTTGCGAAGAACACTGTTGAAAACGAGATTCGCACCACTCCCGCAAGACTCCAGCTTAATAAGCTGCACAAGCAGTTGAAGAATCAGCAGGCGGTCATTGCAAAACTTTCCGAGGACATAGAAGCATATGAACAGCAATTAACGAAGCTGACGGATCAGGTAGGAAAACTCGAAGCAAGGCTTCAGATGGAGAGCTCGGAACTCGCTACGATGAAGCAGGACGATGAGAGCACCGCGGAAGAAATGACGGAGCTCAAAGGAGACATCGAGCGTCTCAACCGCGAGGTTTCCCAGGGCGTTCGCGAGGCGAAGTCTTTGCTGGGAGATATCGAGAAAGCTTCGGAAGAATATCAGAACACCGCGCGGTCGGCCAGCAAGGCGAAAAAGGAATATGACACGCTCCGCGTTCAGTGCGAAGAAGAACGCGTCGCGCGACAGGGCGAGCTGGATCAGCATGATAAAAATCTGGAACGGTTATCAAAAACAGTTGATCCCGTGCTGCTGGAACGATATCAGCAAGTCAAGCTGCATCATGCGGTACCGATCGCCAAGATTGTAAACAGCAAGTGTGGCGGCTGCAATATGTCCTTGCCGATGGTGATGCTGAAAAAGATTGCTACGACGGACGGAATCGTCGAGTGTGAAAACTGCGGAAGAATCTTGTATAG
The DNA here is from genome assembly GCA_964448895.1 of uncultured Christensenella sp. Taxonomy (GTDB): domain Bacteria; phylum Bacillota; class Clostridia; order Christensenellales; family CAG-138; genus UBA7703. Next base: position 579 of record CAYVAO010000219.1, on the reverse strand, counting down.
TCCGAACGATTGATTGGATATTGGTCATCATAGTTATTAAATCATACAGATTTGATCACGATTGAAATTTGAAAACAGAATCAAGGTTTGAGTAAGAAAGGCGACCGCGCCTGCGAGAGCGGGTGAGGAAAGTCCGAGCACCACAGGGCAGAGTGCCGGGTAACACCCGGCGGAGGCGACTCCAGGGAAAGTGCAACAGAAAGAAACCGCCCGGCAACGGGTAAGGATGGAAAGGCGAGGTAAGAGCTCACCCGCGCTCCGGCGACGGAAGCGCGCTGTAAACCCCACTTGGTGCAAGATTGGTATGAGAGCATTTAATAGCTGCCCGCTACGCTCTCGGGAATCGCACGAGCCTCTCGGCAACGATTGGCCTCAGATAGATGGCCGCACCAGACAGAACTCGGCTTATTCCTTACTCAAAACTATTATAAAATGAACGCGCCTGAATCGCTTTGGGCGCGTTCCGCAAAACAGACGCTTTTATCAGAATGGGAGAGTGTACGCATATGGAGACCTTGGGAACCGCCGCGCCGGCGCAATAAAAGAGAATCCTTTCCGGGATACAGCCGCCAAGCAGCC
>CAYVAO010000218.1:0-4568 GCA_964448895.1 uncultured Christensenella sp. | reverse complement strand
TTTTCGCTCGACAGCGATGGGAATACTGATTAAAATGGAGTTAACAGAAATTCTAGATCAAAACATTTCTTTCCGATAGAAGTTTAACGCGAATACAATCGAGTGAACCGGCAAGCACAGGAGCGAATCATATTGGTGTTGCCGGACGGAGGGTTAGGGAATATGGACGAGCGAAGCGCAGCAAACGGCGCGCTGGACGCGCTGTATGCAGAGCTGGCGAAGAGCACGAATGTAACCATCAAGCAACTGCGCGCATGGACTGCCAGGACGAAGTTTGACGCAGACTTTTGCGCCATGCTCGGCAAGCGCGTTTCCTGCGCCGCGGCAGCCGCGCTTTGCGAGCCGCTGATTAAGCGCGCGGGCGAGCTGCCGGAGGAAGGGCTGCTGCCGCATGCTTACGAGGCGCTCTCCGCGGGACTTTATCCTTATTCCGGTTCTCCGCGCTCGAATAAAGGGCAAAAGATCGCGCTCAAGATCTATCTTGCCGTGCTCTCCCGCCTCATGGACGCGGAGCGCGAAAAAGCATACGATCCGCTGCTGGACTATGAGACTGTGCCGCAGGAGGAGCTGGAAGCGAGCCCGGTCAAGGCGCAATGCGCGCTCTTTGCCGAGACGATGAGAAAGAGCTATTATCGGGAACTGCTGCGCATCGGCAAGGAGATCATGCCGTTTGATCCGGCGGGGCATACCTTCGGCGTTCGCCATGTTGCGGTTCACACCGCGCGGCAGGCAAAGCGCGCGGGCTTGCCCGTGGATGTGGCGCTCGTCGCCTGCACCGCGCTGAGCCACGATATCGGCAAATTCGGCTGCCGCGGCGAAGATATGCCGCGCATTCCGTATCTGCACTATTACTACACCTGGAAATGGCTCGAAGAGCGCAACATGCCGGATATCGCGCATATCGCGGCGAACCACTCCACCTGGGACTTGGAGTTTGAAAACCTGCCGATCGAGTCGCTGATTCTCATCTATGCGGACTTTCGCGTGCGCGCCGAGCGCGGAGCGGACGGGAAGGATATCACGATCGTAAGTCCCTTGACGGAGTCGCGCGATCGAATCTTTGTCAAGCTCGCGGACATGACGCCGGAAAAGCGCCTTCGCTACGAGACGGTCTATAAGAAGCTGGACGACTTCGAGCGGTTTTTGATGAGTCACGGGGTCAACCCGAACCCAGTTGCGGACACGATGCTGCCCGCGGAACGAAAGGATGCGGCGCTGCTTTCGCAGGGCGCGGTCGTTCGCGCGCTTTGCAACCACGCGTTTGACAACAACGTGCATCTGATGCATACGATCTCGGTCAGCGATTCGTTTGAGGCCCTGCTGGAACAGGCGCGGGACGAGAAGAATCTCAGCCGCATCCGCACGTATCTACTGCTGTTTGAAGAATACTCTACCTACATGACGCGCACACACAAGCTCTTGACCCTGCGCTTTCTCTATGAGCTTTTGATGCATCACGATGGCGACGTGCGCCGCCACGCGGGGCGTATCATGGGCGCAATCCTCGCCAATTCCGGCCCGCGCTACCGAAAAGAGCTGCCGCGCGGGGCGGGCTCGATCGCCATCGCTCCGGCGATGCACGCGGTGCTGAGCGAGAGCATCGCGCTGTGGGACGATTATATTGAGCTGTGTTTGCACCCTGATTATAAGATTTCGCAAAAGCACGCAACGCGCATTTCCAACTCGCTCAAGACCATCACGGCGAGCCTTTTTGCGCGCTGCATGCCCGAGGAGCGGCGCGGATATTGGGATAAGCTCTATCGCCGCGTTTTCTTTAGCGGCGGCGAAGATTTGCTCGCGCTGATGGACACGCTCGCGCATGTTCCGCACGACGTGATGCAAAAGAGCGAAATCGAGCGCATGCTGCCGATTCTTAGCTCCGCCGCGGGCTCTTCCGAAGCGCGGGTTCGCATCCGCGCCCTGCGCGCGCTCAGCGCGGTGACAAGCGGAGAGCCAAAGCTTCTGCTGCGCGTCTGCGAGAGCGTTTCGCTCCATCCGGAAGCGGAGCTGGCTTCGGTCTGGCTGCTCAACCAGATGCGAAAGCGCGCGGACTTGCCCCAGCTGGCGGAGCCCGCGTTCCCGATCGGCGAAATTTACCTCAGCAATCTCAAAAGCAGCATCACATGGACGATGAAGCTCGTGCATATCGACCTGCTTTGCGAAAACGCGCATAAAAACCCGCAGGAAGCGTTCCATATCGCGATGCACTTGTCAAACCTTCTCTCGGTCAGCGAGCATCTGCCCGTGCGGGAACGGGCGGGCGAAGCGCTGGTGGAGATCGCAGGCGTGCTCTCCGTCGATCAAAGAAACGAGATCATGGTCGACCTGCTGCGCGAGCTGGAGACGGGACAAAACGAAATCTCCGGCTATATTCCGCCGTATCTGGGCCGCATGATTTGCAGCGTGCCGGATAAAGAGACGGACGAGGGAATCGACTATCTTGAAGGGCTGCTCCGCGTCGCGAATACGCGCGCCGCGCGCGCCGCGCTTTCTACGCTCTGCGTCGTGCTCTCCGGCTATGTCAGCGAGGACGCCGCGCGCGCGGACGCGGTCTACGAGCGGGTGTTCGGCCTCCTGCTCACGGGGGTTGCGCACTTTGACGACAGCATTCGCCTCACCGCGCTGGAAGTCATCTGCCGGATGTATTTTGGAAACGACACATGCCCGCTGGAAACGCGGCGCGCCTGCCTCGTTCGCTTCGGCAAGAAACTACTCACGCTGCTAGGCGAGCGGCGGGACGGCATGCTCGCGTTTTTCAACGAGGCGGCGATGCTCAACCATCTCTACCGCTTCATCACCCAGTGCGAAACCGCGGGCGGCTTTGCGTTTGACGCGCTCAAGCCGGTTGCGTTCTTTCCGGGCACGTTCGACCCGTTTTCGGCGGGGCACAAGCGCATCGTCGAGGAGATTCGCGCGCACGGGTTTGAGGTGTATCTCGCGGTGGACGAGTTTTCCTGGAGCAAGCGAACGCTTGCAAAACTCCTGCGCAGACAAATCGTCAGCATGTCCGCCGCCAACCTGCCGGACGTCTACGTCTTTCCGGACGACATTCCCGTTAACCTCGCCGTGCCGGAAGACCTCAAGAAACTCAGCAACATCTTCAGCGATCGGGAACTCTACCTTGTCGCGGGCAGCGACGTGATTCTAAACGCCAGCGCATACCGCCAGAGCGGGCCGGGCACGGCGGCAACGTATCACCATATTCTCTTTACCCGTGTGGAAGCCGCGCACCCGGCGGACAACCGCCGCGCGGAAGACCTCCTGCGCGGGCGCGTGATCTCGCTTTCGCTTCCCGCATATTATGAGAGCGCGAGCTCGACCCAGATTCGCGAATATATCGACAAAGACATGGACATCGGCATGCTGGTCGATCCCGTGGTGCAGGACTTTATCTATGCGCGCGGGCTGTATCTGCGCATGCCGCAGTATAAGCAGGAGATCAGCGCGATTGCCCAGCGCCGCTGTGAGGTGCGCGAGACGGGCGATGAATACGCCGCCTCCTACCGAAACGAGGAAGGCGAAGTGCTCGCGCGCATTCGCGGCAGAAGCGTCAGCGTGACCGATCTGTACGACGTGCTTGGCGAACTGCGCGGCTCCGTGGAGACGGTGCGCCGCCTCGCTTCCGGTCGCATCCTCTGGATCGAGGAGACGAGCGGCACGGGCGAGCCGCTGCGCGCGCTGCTTTGCGACCTGCTCGCGCGCTCGCTGATTCGCGAGCACACCTACGCGCTCTACCGTTGCGCGGACGAAAGCGAGCGCGAGGTAGCCAGCCAGCTCGGCTTCTTGCCCGTCAAAGATCAGGCGCTGTTGCTGTATGCGGATATGCGCGCGCCGATCGTGCTGCTGGAAGACACGCTGCAATGCATCAAGGAGCCGTTTGCCTCGGACGAGGCGGTTCGCGCGGCGGTGGAGTCGACGCGGCCCGCGCTGAGGCGCTCCATCTGCGCCATGTTCCCGGGAACGCTGCTATTGTGCTTCGATATGGACGCCATCAACGACGGACTGATTGAAAAGGTGCGTGCGCTCAACGGAGTCTCCAATGTGCCGCCAACGGAGAAGACGCTTGGCCGCGCGATGTGCGTGCCTTACGGCAAGATACTCGCGGAGACCATCGTGCCAAACACAGTCACCAAGGCGCTGCACGCCGACAAGGTGTTTCACGCCAACGAGAGCGGCTTTGATATACTGGAATCGCCGGGATATTCGCAGCTCTCCAATCAGGTAAAGACCATCAAGTCCTTCCGCCGTCCGGTGCTGCTGGTGGACGACCTGCTGCACAACGGCTACCGCTGGGAAAAGCTCGATCCGCTGTTTCGCGAGCAGGGGGTAGAGGTGGAGCGAATCCTCGTCGGCATCCTCTCCGGCAGGGGACTGGATTTGATGCGCGAGCAAAAGCGCAACGTAGACTGCGAATACTATATTCCGAACATGCTCTACTGGTTCACGGAGAGCCTGCTGTATCCGTTTATCGGCGGGGATAGCGTCGAGGGCGGCATTGTGGAGCGGGACTATGCGCCGAGCATCAACCTCATCTTGCCGTACCAGTATCCGAAATATCTGCATGGCGC
>CAYVAO010000217.1:0-4569 GCA_964448895.1 uncultured Christensenella sp. | reverse complement strand
GATGAAGGAGCGCGCGCGCGCAAACTCCGTCGCAAAAGGTCCGCTGTACGCCGTGCCTCCCGGACGTGAATAGGATCCGCCCGCGTTATAGGAGCCGTACGTGCCGGAAGACGAGGAGCCATACCCCGTGCCGCTGGTCGTAGACTGCTTCTTTGTGAGCATTTCGTAGGCCTGATTGATCTCCTTGAGCTTCTCTCCGGCCAGTTCTTTGAGAGGATTGTCGGTGTATTTATCAGGATGGTACTTTTTCACCAGTTCCAGATATGCCGCGCGGATCTCCTCCTGTGAAGCATTCTCGCTCACGCCAAGCACTTTGTACGGGTTCATTCCTTGTCTCCTTCATCCTTCTGCGTCGCGGGTTTGTCCGCGGAGCAGACTTCCTGTCCCAACAGCACACGCTCCTGCGTATGCACAAGTCCCAGTGTCATAATATTATCCAGCACGCCGCTCTGCGTCTTGAGCGACAACAGATCGTATGCTTTCTTCGCCTCATTGAGCGTGATATTGAGCAAAAACGCGGCTTGCTCCGCCGTCATGCCGGAGAGCAAAAACGGATTGTAACTCCCTTTTTCGCCGTCCTTCTTGCGGTCGTCCCAAGCGTCGATCAAATACACCCATTTGCCGAGGTTGTAAAACATCCACTGCGCGGCCTTTTTTTCGCTGACGGGCAGCGTCGGCGCGTTGAGTATCACGGACGCAAGCAGCCTGCCAAACGCGTTGCTCGGCTCGTCGAGAACGGCGCATTTCTCCAGCTCCAGCTCGTGCAGTTGAGACATGCTCTCGCGTATCTCATAGTCCAGCGCCGGGTTCGCGCGGGCGGCTTTTCGATATGCGCGTTTGAGCGCAACTTGGGCGGCAAGCGCCTTTGCGCTCTTTTCATCCGAAGCATCGTCCAGCGCTTTATACCAGGCGAGCAACACATTCACGTCCGCCGCGTAGTCAAGCGTCGGCGAAGCGTCCGCAATCGGTCGCTTTCCGCGATAGACACGAGGGCCGCAGTTGCCCGGCGTAAACTTGGCATCTCCGTTGATCGCGAGCAGCGTCAGCGCGAGAAACGCGCAGTCATAGCTCAGCGTCAGGCGCTCCAGTTGACCGTAGCGTCTGCCGATACTCTTGCAAAGTCCGCAATAAATTCCGCGGTATTCCGCCTGTTCCCGCACCTTGAGTTCGCACTCCAGCGGGCGGATATAGCCAAACATATGCCGCTTCCTTTCTGCATCCGCAAAACATTGTATCATGCTATGGCACCTGTGAGAATGCCTTTTTTCCGACTATCCTGTGAACGAATGTGAAACAACCCGCGATTTTAGCCGAAAACAGGCGCAAAAAAGCCGCGAAATTGCTCTCGCGGCAGGTTTGCTCGCTGTTGCGCTTGTTCGCGTTATTTTCCCGCGAGATACTTGTTGATGTCGCCGATGAGCACATCGGAATCAATTCCGTGTACCGCGCAAGCCTGCTCAATCGACTCGCCATGCGCCATTGCGCAGCCGAGGCAATGCATGCCCGCATTCATCAGAATATCGGCGGTGCCTTCGTCCAGCTCAATCACTTGCTGAATGAGCATATCTTTTGTTGCCTGCATGAGTATCGTCCTCCAAAAAGTTGTTGTCGCTATCTTGAATCACTAGCTTTTTACTAGTATATCATCAATTGCGAAAAAATAAAGTGTTTTTACAACAGAACTGTGAGAAAGTTACACGCTTTCACGAAAAAAACTCGGGTTTCTCGAAGCGACGAGTCCTTCTCTCATCAGCTGCGCGTTTCAAACACGTTTCCGCAGTTGGTGCAGGTCACGCGGAGTCTGCCTTTGCCGCGCGGCACACGGAGTCTTTGCGCGCATTGCGGGCAAATGAGATATTTATATTGCTTCATCTCCGCCCACGTCGGATTTTTATGCGCACGCTTGGTGCGGGTGGCATAGCTCTTCGCGCCCGCGCTCTTGGCGCGAAACGTCCGGCGAAACCAGTCCTTGACCGCCGTTTCATAGGTCAGGTACTTCATATTCTCCTGATTGCGCTTGTTAAAATTCCGGCTCGTCATACGGATGACGATCAGAACAAGCAGCGCGCCGCTGAGCAGGCTCAGCACGATTCTGAGCCATCCTACGGTGTTGGAAACGATCATGCCGGCGAGCGAAAGCACAAGCGCCGCGATCAGCATCGTGCGGTTCAGTTCATCAATTCTTCTCTGCTGTTGAAACATCCAGTATCCCCTCGCTTTGGTTTTCTATCGTTACGATCGAAATTCATCGATACTCATCTGTGTATCTGTCGCTTTTTACTTGGTTAAATACAGTCTCGCGGTCAGCGGCGGCAACATTACGTTTACCTCGCCATTGTTTGGCGTAACGACTTCCTGCGTAAGCACATCCGTCATCGTTTGATCCAGCGAAACCGGCGTTTCTCCGTCCGCGCCCTGCGGAATGTCGTCCGGATGCAGCGTCACCGCCTGTTGTCGTTCTCCGCGGTTGATCAGAAGCAGCGCCTGTTCTCCGCTCTCCGGCAGCCAGCGCAACACGGCGAAAACCTCCGGCGAGAGTGCGCCCATCCGGCAAAGCCCGCGTTTGAGGGCAAGGCTTTCCTTTCGCGCGCGCATCAATGCGGAATATCCCGAAAACACCGCCTCGTTTTCCGCGCCCCAGGGATACGTTTCGCGGTTAAACGGATCACTCATACCCGTCATGCCCGCCTCGTCTCCATAGTAGACGCAGGGCACGCCCGGCAGCGACATCTGAAGCGCCGCCGCTAGGATCAAGCGAAGGTACCCCTTCTTCTGATCCTGCTCGCTCGGGCGATACGTCGCCTGTACTTTGCGAGAGACCGCGTTGCGATCCGGTGCGCCGGAGAGCGCGGTCGCCGCGCGAATGATATCGTGCGAGCTGATCAAATTCAAGCACGCCTCGTAAAACGGCCTCGGATAATGCTCTCTCAGGGTTTGCAACGTGTGATCGAGCGCATAGGCGTCCGTTCGCGCGGATAAAAACGAAATCGCGGCCGTGGTGAAAGGATAGTTCATCGCGCTGTCCAGCTCGTCGCCGTTGACATAGCCGCGTCTGCCCTCCGGGCCGTATTTGTTGGAGCAATCGTCCCAAACCTCGCCGAGAAGCACGCCTTCCGGATCGTTTTGCTTGAGTCTTTTGCGCAGAATGCGAATGAACTCGTCCGGCAACTCGTCCGCAACGTCCAGCCGCCAGCTGGTCGCTCCGTCGTTTGCCCAGTGCGACAACACGCCCTGATCGCCCGCGATGAATTCCGTATAGCTCGGTTCCAGCTCGTTGACGTTCGGCAGGCTCGGAAATCCCCACCAGCTGTCATAGTGCTTCCGGTCGCCCGCAAAGCGGTACCAACCCTTGTAGGGAGAATCGTCCGACTCGTAGGCCCCAACATCTTCATAGCGCGAAAACTTGTCAAAATAGCGGCTGTCCGCGCCCGTGTGCGAAAACACGCCGTCGAGCATGATGCGGATCCCGTTTGCTTTTGCCTCGGTGCAGAGCGCGCGAAACTCGTCTTCATTGCCAAAGATCGGATCGATCCTGTGATAGTCCGCCGTGTCGTAACGGTGGTTGCTGCCGGACTCGAAGACCGGGGTGAGATAGATCGTCGTCACGCCTAGCGAAGCGAGATAGCCGCGTTTTTCGCGGACGCCGTTTGCATCCCCGCCGAAAAAGTCGTTGGGTTCGTAATCCTCCGCGCCGGGTGCCGGCGTATAGCAAACATCCTCGTTCCAGCGATCGTGAATCCGCAAAAACCGTCCGATGTTCGCGTGGTACTTTGCGCGCTCGCGAAAGTCTTCCCAGCTGCTTCTGCGGAATCGATCGGGAAAAATCTGGTAAACAAGGCCTTCCCGCCAATGTTCCGGCGTTGCAAAGCTGCCGTCATAAACCGTAATCTGGTAAGAGCGCGGCGCGTGGGATTCCAGTCTTCCCTCGCCGCTGTCTCCGCCATAATACTGCGTGCGACCGTCCGAGGTGCGAATGATAAAATAATACCAAACGAGGCAGGGTACCACCGGCATGGGAACCTCTCCATGCACGCGGTCGCCTTCCCGCGTTAAATCAAAAAAGGATTCTACGCCTAGCTGGTTGTAGAGGCGAAGCTGCACACGCGCGCCGCCATCGCCGCCGATCTCGGCCTCAATGCGTACGCTCGTGTTGCAGGGAACCGCACCCTGCGGTCTGCGAAACGAAAGATATCTGGAATGGTGTCGAAACGTAATCATATGCATAGTATAGCCGATTCCCCGCGACGAAAAAGCGGATTGTACGGAATGTTGCGAGCTTTTCACAATTTTTCCGACTTCGGAAAACCATCGTCGATTTTGTCAAAAACAGATGCTTCTTTTCCGGATTTTTGCAGAAAAATAGCCGCGCGCGTTTCGGGCGTCTTTGCCCGCTGCACTGCGGCTCGTTTTACATTATTTGCGCGGTACGATCTCGTCCTGGGACTTGAAGATATGCCCCGCTTTGACCACGCCGCGCACGCGCGACAGCGGATAGACCGAAGCATATGGCTCGATCACCGTGCCGGGGTTTAATACGCTGTTGCAGCCGACCTCGACATGGTCGCCAAG
>CAYVAO010000216.1:0-4570 GCA_964448895.1 uncultured Christensenella sp. | reverse complement strand
CAACGCCGACTTTGACCCCCATTGAAAGTACACCGGCAGTGAAAGAAACTCCAGCTGTTGCAACCCCGCCGCCGGAACCGACGGCAACCCCCGCACCCGGGGATTTTTCGGCAACTTTCCCAACGGGAAAACTGGATACCACGGGTTCGATTGCAAACTATGAGGACGACAATCTCAAAATCCTGATTACCGAACATCATACAGATGTTGCGGTCTATTTTGTTGCGGATGTTTGGGTGCGTGATATCCACACCCTGAAAACCGCGTTTGCCGGTGGAAAATTCAGGGGTGGCTATGCTATGCCGGATGAGATGGCGAGCAAAGTCGGCGCGATCCTTGCGCTCTCCGGCGATTCCTGCGGCTCGTCCACGGACGGTATTGTCATCCGCAACGGCGAACTCTATCGCGACACCGTATCGGACGACGTTTGCATTCTCTATCAGGACGGCACGATGGAGTCCTATTACGAAAATGATTTTGATCTGGATGCCGCCATCGCGCGCGGAGCCTATCAGGGCTGGTCTTTCGGGCCGAAGCTGATCGACAACGGCGAAATTCCGGACAGCTTCAACTCGACGAACGTAATCATCAACGACCGCGCGCCGCGCGCTGCCATCGGTTACTACGAGCCGGGGCACTACTGTCTCGTCTCGGTCGACGGGCGACAGGGCGACTATTCGCGCGGGATGAACCTCGAAGAGTTGTCGCAGGCTATGATCGACCTCGGTTGCAAGGATGCCTACAATCTCGACGGCGGACAGTCCGTCATGATGATATTTCAGGGTGAAATTATCGGCAAGCCTTATAAAGGCGGACGCAACATCAGCGACATCATCTATCTGGGTGAGAACTCGTAACGAATGATCCGCAGCGGCAGGATAAGACCGAACCCGATTGATCCAGCTTTTTGGAGGAGCATAACACAATGAGAACATTCCGAACGATATTTGCGCATCTTTCCATCATATTTTCCGGCGTGTTTATCACGTTGACCATCCTGAATCAATACAATCCCGCCATGGGGTTTTTAACCAGCGTAACAAGCGGCGTGTTCATCGTTCTGTTTTGCCTGAGCGTTATTGCGCTCTCGGTGGCAACCATCATCGAAAACCGCCGCTATGCCAAACACATGGCGCAGCGCGCGGAGGAAGCGGCGCGCTGGAAGAAGATTAGCAGTAATAACCAAAGGCCGCCGCAAAGGGAAGAATAAATCTTTTTAAACAACTTCGTTGCATGATAAACGCCGCGGTTTTGCGGCGTTTTTTTGCCTATATCCTGATATTTACATGCAAGATTCACTCGGATGCGTCCCTAAGATAAAACGTATAGTGCGCTGTCTGCGTAAAGCCGAGGTCATATAGCACGGCTAAATTCGGATCGCTTCGCTGAATCATCCATCCTAGCGTCTTGATCGGGTCAGCGCGCTGTGCGCTTTTTCGCATTGCTTCGAGTAGCAGCGTCCTCGACATCGCAGCATCCTCGGCATGAAACCCGTCAATTTCCCCCGCTCCGGCGAAAAGCCAGATGATTACTGCGCCTACAATACTGTCCGTCCGACGCGCGGTGACAATGAGCCAATCCTCCGGACGATACGCCAACGACTCCGGACTCGCCAACGAGCCGCGAAACCAGCTCTCGCACAGCGGAGCAAATTCCCCGAGTGCATCCGCTTTCACCACGCAAAGCTCCAAATCGTCCCGGTTCTCCTGCACGATCTGCGCGGGCAGCGAATGCCGCATGTTGAAGCGATCATCCTGCAAGCGAAAGCCCGAGCGGATCAGCTTTTGCGCAAAGCGCGTGTGCTCTCCCGCGATGCCTGCCTCAAGCGTATAGCCCGGAAACTCTTTCTCGATCTGTCGCATAAACGCATTTGCAGCCGCCGAGAATTTACCCCAGGAATAGAGCGCGATGATCAACACATAGTGTTTCTCTTCCTCGATAAACAGGCAGCAGACGCCTTCCAGAACACGCGCGCGCCAGTAGCCGTAGGCGCGCGATCCATCCCCTTCCATCGTCCAGGACAACGTGTGTTTCACGTCTTCTTCGCTCTCAAATATTGGATAGAATTGATGATATGGCTCCTGTGAAAGTTGCCAAACCTTTTCGCATACTTCCGGAACACATTTATCAGGCAAATCTTGAACCATGCGCACCTCCCAAAATGACCCGTTCAAAAAAACAAGATGCGCGTGCCAGACAATCTGAACACGCGCATGCGTTTTGTTTGTTTTTTTACATCTCCATGTTTGCCGTCGTTCTCGGGAATGGCAGCACGTCGCGGATGTTTTGCATGCCGGTGACATACATGATGATCCGCTCGAAACCGAGGCCGAATCCCGCGTGTTTCACGCCGCCGTACTTGCGAAGTTCCAGATACCAATCATATTGCGAAAGATCCATGCCAAGCTCCGAGATGCGCTTTTCGAGCATATCAAGCCGCTCTTCACGCTGGCTTCCGCCGATGATTTCGCCTACGCCCGGCACCAGCAGATCCGACGCGGCGACGGTCTTGTTATCGTCGTTCATACGCATATAGAACGCCTTAAAGTCCTTGGGATAGTCGGTTACAAACACGGGGCATTTGTAGATTTGCTCGGTGAGATAGCGCTCGTGTTCAGTCTGCAGCTCCAGTCCCCAGCCGACGGGGTACTTAAACTCCGCGCCGCTCGCAAGAAGCTGCTCCACCGCCTTGGTGTAGCTCAGACGCACAAAGTCGTTTTTGAGCACGACGTCCAGCCGCTCCAACAGGCCCGGATCGACGAACTTGTTGAAGAACTCCATCTCCGCGGGGCAGCGGTCGAGCACGGTCTTGATGATGTATTTGATCATCGCCTCGGCGACGTCCATATCCCCCGCGAGATCGCAAAACGCCATCTCCGGCTCAATCATCCAAAACTCCGCCGCATGGCGCGCCGTAAAGCTGTACTCCGCGCGGAAGGTCGGGCCAAAGGTGTAGATGTCCCGAAACGCCATGGCAAACGCCTCACCGTAGAGCTGGCCGGAGACGGTCAGGTTCGCGGGCTTGCCAAAGAAGTCGCCGGAGAAATCAACGTTGCCCGCCTCGTCCTTGGGCATGTCCTTGAGCGGCAGCGTCGTGACCTGGAACATTTCACCCGCGCCTTCGCAGTCCGACCCCGTGATCAGCGGGGTATGCACATAGACAAACCCGTTCTGCTGAAAGAACTCGTGGATCGCCGCCGCGACGACGGAACGCACGCGGAACGTCGCCTGAAAGATGTTCGTCCGCGGGCGCAGATGCTGAATGGTACGCAGGTATTCCAGCGTATGCCGCTTCTTTTGCAGCGGGTAGTCCGCGGGGCATGCACCCTCAAGGACGATTTCGCTGGCGTGAATTTCAAACGGCTGCGGCGCGTCCGGCGTGAGCACCAGCTCACCGGAGACGGCAATTGCGCAGCCCGTGGAGAGATTATTGCCCAAATTTCGGTCGTCGCGCTCAAAGACGACCTGAACGGGGGTAAAGCATGTGCCATCGGTCAGTTCGACAAAGCCGAGGGTCTTTCCCTCGCGTACCGTGCGGACCCAGCCGCAGACCGAAATCGCGCCGACGAACGACTCCGGCGATTTTTGAATTTGGGATAATTTGAGCGCCATAAACAACAACCTCTCCTATTTCGTATTTGGTTTTAGGGTTAAGGCATAGTATACCACATTTTACCGCTGAGAAAAGCCCCAAATCTTCGCGATTTTCGCGAAACCCGCAGGCAATTTGAGGAAATCTTGGTCAAATTGCAAACGATCTTGAAAACCGCTGTACCGAATAATTGAATATGCTATACTGGCAGTAGAATCATCGGAGGGGATGAACTATGTATTACAACCTCGGATCGGGCGACGGAATCTACATCATTCTGCTGCTCGTCGTCATGGGCATCAGTTTTTACGCGCAGAGCAAGGTGCAGCGCACGTTTACGCAGTTTTCGCAGACGCCAATCTCCAGCGGGCTGCGCGCGGAGGAGATTGCCCAGCAGTTATTGAACAACAGCAACAGCCCCGTGCAGATTACACCGGTGCAGGGTTCGTTAACCGACCATTTTGACCCGCGCAACAACGTCGTGGGTCTTAGCACGCAAGTCTACGGGCAAAACAGCATTGCCGCCGTCGCGGTTGCCGCGCACGAGATCGGCCACGTGATGCAATACCAGGAAGGCTACACGCCGATTCGCCTTCGCAACGCAATTCTGCCCGTGGCGTCCATCGGCTCCTTTGCCGCGCCGTGGATCGTCATCCTTGGGCTCATGATGGGTAGCTTTAACCTCGCGATGGTCGGCGTCGTGCTCTTCGGCGCGATGCTGGTGTTTCAGGTGGTCACGCTGCCGGTGGAGTTCAACGCCTCCGCCCGCGCGCTGCGGATGCTCGAAGAGGGCAACTACATCAGCTATGAGGAGTCCGACGGCGCAAAGAAGGTGCTCAACGCCGCCGCGATGACCTATGTCTGGGCGGCGGTCGCGTCGCTGATCAGCTTTCTGCGGCTGCTCGCGATGGCAAACCGGTCGAGAAGGAACTAGACTGAGTCAGGGGGATCGCGGCTGCCCGCGCTAAAGTCGCTCTT
>CAYVAO010000215.1:0-4590 GCA_964448895.1 uncultured Christensenella sp. | reverse complement strand
GCTTGCGTTCCTCTCCAGCGAAAACAGGCAGATGCAGCAGCAGACCATTGAGGCGATGTATGCGCTCGGTTCCCGCACGCAGCCGATCTTCGGGAACTTTCCGTATTATCCCAGCGCAATCGAATTCAAAAAACTCTATACCTATATCGATAAAACCGAGGTCAACAACTGGCTGATCCAGACCATTCGACGTTATCAGCCGGATACGATCATTACTCATGCAGCCATCGGCGAGGACGCCGAGGGCATGCACGAGCTGACCGCGCATCACGTCTTGCTCGCGGTGGACTTAGCCGCGGATGCTTCTAAGGAATATGTCAGCGAAAAGGCTTACGGCGTTTGGCAGGTGCGCGCGGTCTATCAGCATTTAACCGACGGAACAAGCGCGCTATATGATACCAACGCGCCTCTGGCGGCGTTTGGCGGGCAGAGCGCAGTCGCCCTGGCGCAAGCGGCGTTTGACGGCTATACCACCTATCAGGTGTACCGCGCGAGCGTAACCGACACGCCGTATTTCATCCAAACCTATCCTGCCGATGTCGCGATGTCGCAGGAACAGAGCACAAGCGACCTCTTTACGATCCTTTCGTCGCTCAAGCCTCCGGCGGCGCAGCCTGAGGCGGCCGCCACCCCGGCGCCGACCGAAACCCCCGCGCCGGAGGAAACGACGGTGCCGGAGGCCACGCAACAACCCGCGCAGGAAGCAACACCACCGACCACACCATCCGCGCTACGCTATTTAGGCGCAGGGCTTGCGCTACTGGGGATCATCGGGATTGCAAGCGGTATCGTACTGCTTCGCCGCGGAGGAGAAGAGAAGAAACGCTGGCTGATCATCGTCTGCTTTGCCGCGGGGGCTCTTCTGCTGCTGCTTGGCGCAGGCATGCTCTATCGCGCGTATCAAACACAAGCACAGGTGTCCGCGCAAACGACGCCGATCCTTACGCCGTCTCCGACCGCGACGCTGCCCGAACCGACCGCGTCGGCTGCGGCAAGCGAACCTGCAACGGATCACTCGGCTGAATTTGCTTCGCATTTTCGTAAGGCGAGCGATCCGGAAGAGGTCGTGGTCTTTGACGACGAAAACGGTATCTACGAATACCGGAGCGATACGCTCGCCATCGAAATCCGCCGATATGAAAAGACGGAACCGATGGTTGCATACTATGTTGCGCATATCTACGAGCGGGACGTGGACTCCTATCGTTCCGGCTTCGGCTCCGCGCGGCTCAACGGCAGGGACACGGCGGATGCCTGCGTGATGGCGCGCCGCTATCGCGCCGTGCTTGGCATGACGGGCGACAACCTGCTGCATTCGGATTACAATCGCGGGATGATGATGCGCGACGGGCGAATCTTCCGCGCTATGACGCAAGCATCCGTCATGGCCCTGACGGAGGACTTCTCCATGCGTATCTACAACGCAAAGGATAGCGCTATGCTCAACGAGATCGACGCGGGCACGCAGGATACGTTTGCCTTTGGCCCGCCGCTGATTCTAAACGGCGTGCTGTGCGAAAAAGTTGACGACGACCGCGTTGGACGCATCAATCCGCGCGCAGGGCTCGGCTTGGTCGAACCCGGACACTTTGTTGCGATCGTGGTCGACGGGCGCTTGCCGCACTACAGCCACGGTATGCTGCTCTCCGATTATGCGAAGCTCTTCCTCGACGAAGGCTGCGTTATGGCGTATAACCTCGACGGCGGCGCTTCCGCGACGATGGTATTTATGGGCGAGTATATCAATAAACGCGCGGATAACCACTATCGCTCCGTGCCGGATCAGTTGCTCTGGGGCTATTCCGAGCTGGTGCCGACCGAGAACGATCCATATCAACTGCAAGGCTCGGTGTCGCAGGACTGGGTGAAGGGGAACTAAGCGGTTTGCGCCGCGCCGAAACAATACTGTTGTGAAAGGGAGAGGCGGATGGAAAACGGAACGCATCTTCGGCATGCATATCTGATTACGGCGCATAGTAAAAAAGCGCAATTGCTCAATCTGCTGCGTTTGCTGGACGATCCGGAAAACGATCTGTATCTCCATATCGACAAAAAAGCGCAGGGCTTTACCGAAGCGGAGATGATCGTTGCGGCACCGCAAAGCCGCATGTTTTTCGTGCCGCGGCTGGATGCGCGCTGGGGCAGCGAAACATTCATCGATGCGATTCTCTCGCTGATTCGTTTGGCGAGCGAGGAGGAGCACGCGTTTTATCACCTGCTCTCCGGCGTTGACCTGCCGCTGAAACCACAGAGCGAAATTCGCGCTTATTTTGACGCGCACATGGGCGAAGAGTTTGTCTCCTTTGAACGGGAGACGGCAAAGCCGGATGTCATCGAGGGCAGAATCGCCCGCTGGCATTGGCGGCAGCCGGTCAACCCGCTGCTGAAAAAATTTCATCGCAGGGCGGCTCCTGCTTCGACTTTTTTACAACGAATCTTCGGCGTCAACCGGATCAAGAACGCGCCGGTGGTGTTTCAAAAAGGCGGTGTTTGGTTTTCCATTACGCATGCGCTGGCGCGCTATGTGGTGGAAGAGATGCCGCGCTACCGGGCATATTACCGGTATACCTCCTGCGCGGATGAAATCTGGCTGCAAACGCTGGTGGCGAACTCTCCGTTTATGCAGCGGCGCGCGTTTATGGGCTATGACGACGAGCTGGCCGCGACCATGCGGTATGTGGATTGGTCCGGCGGCGGCGCTTCCCCGCGTGTGTTGACCAGCGCGGATTACGATATGCTCATGCAGAGCGGCATGCTCTTTGCGCGAAAGTTTGATGATTCGCTGGATGCAAGCGTGATCAAGCGCATCAGCGAAAGCGTCAAACGCGGCTAGAGAAAACGACAAGGACATTGAGGTGTTTATGAATGATCATGACCAAGGGCATCTGAAGCAGCGTATCTCGCGATCGTTTCCGCTGCGGGAAGGCGGCGTGTTCTCCTGGCGCCTGATCGCCGTTCTGTCGCTGATGGGTTGCATCGTGATCGAGATTCTATTTAACATATTGCCGATCGATCACAACACACTGCTGCTTTATTGGTTCTATCCCGCGTCGATCATGACGCTGGCGCTGCTTTACTTTAACCTGCGCTTCACCAAATACTGGGAGATTCGTTTCTTGCTGGCCTATTTGGGCTGGATGTGTGTCGCGATTGTTTTGAACCGTGCGCGCGCGCATTTTGTGGAGTCCTATCAATGGTTTGCGTGCGCTTGCACAACGCTGTTTTTGTGCTTTTCCCTGCCATATGCGTTTTCAAAAGAGACGGCGCGCCGCGTGCTGACGGCGCTTGCGATTGCAACGGTGCTTGCGGTTTCGCTGCTGAGCATCGTGAGCTTAATTGCGATCTACGCGCAGGATTTCGCCTTGAAATTCCCCTCGATATTTGAGGGTATTTGCTTTTCGGAGGGAAGGCTCTACATCGATAACCACCCGAACCGCAGCGCACCCGCACAGGCGCTTGCCATCATATTGGTCGGGTATTTACTGGCGCAATCCAAGAAAATCTGGCAGAAGGTACTCTGGATTCTTCTTGGGATTCTGTGCTTCATTCCGCTGGCTTATACGGTCAGCCGGACGGGGATCATCGGCGCGGGAATTGCGCTGGGGTTTGAAGTTTATCTGGCGTTGCAGGAGACCTTGCACAACAAAACGCGCGCGATTCTGCGGGTGCTGATCGGGGTCGCTGCCGCCTGCGTCACGCTTGTGGCGATCTACAAGGGTGCGGATCTGCTGGGTCAGGCGAACAACGCATATCTGGCGCGGATCGAGGCCGCGCAGACGCAGCAGAGCGCGGAGGGGATTACCCCGTCTGCGGAGGTCGCCCCCGCCGAAAGAGAGGAAGCGACTACTGATACTGCGCAGCCGGCCGCAAGCGACGACGCGACGACTGAAGTCGTTTCGAGAGACCTATCCGATGCGGATAGTTTCAACGGTCGAACGGATATCTGGCGGGGCGTATGGAAGGGATTGCTGGAGAACCCGAAGATACTGGCGTTCGGTACGGGCCCTGTGCCTGCTTCCGAGACGATGTCTCCCTATTTCCCGGTCAATTCTCCGGTTGGGTTGTTCCATAATTCGCTGGTTGCCGTTCTGGTGTCCTTCGGCGTGATCGGGCTTCTGTTAACGGTGGCATTGCTCGGGTTTATCGCCGTCTGCGCCGTCAAGCTTTCGTTCGGAAAGCGGTTTCAGTCTATGCCGCTGGCGATGCGCATGCTACCCGCCGTGCTTCTTTTTACGGTTGCGGAGGGCATGATGGAGGACTTCCGTTTCGCTTATCAGGCGCTGAGTATCTCATGGATCTGGCTGATGACCGCCGCGGGATTTGTCGTCTACGCGGTGAAAAAAGAGCCTATTGCGGAGCATTCGGTAATCGAAAAATAGCATATTTCTCTGTAGCTCTCTGACGAGCAAAGCAAGTAAAGCAAAGCAAAAGCCCGCGGCAATTTTTCTGCCGCGGGCTTGTTTCACGAGAGGAGTTGTTCGGTAATTACTGTACCCAGTCCGCGTCGTCCATCACGGGGATGACGTCGGTCTTACAGATGTCGATGACATATTCGCGCGCGGTGTCAACCCGCGTCCGCTCCTAGTGGGG
>CAYVAO010000214.1:1823-4622 GCA_964448895.1 uncultured Christensenella sp. | reverse complement strand
TCTCGTCTGCCGTGTCTTTCTCAGGAAGGAGTTTGATCGTTCTCTGCTCTGTAGGAGATATTATTTCGTCTGCCGCATGGCGAGACAAGATTCGATCAGGTAGTTACTTGCTTCATTGAGACGCAGTTTTTTGGTCGTGATCGCGAGGCCGTCTTGCGACTGCGCGAAGATGAGGATCGTCTCAAACCAGCCGTTGAGCCAGCGGATGCGCATCTCCAGACTGCCTTCTTCCGTAAGCCTCGCGGTGGCCGCATAAGCCCCCAGCGCGGGGAAAGGCGAGGCGACAAATCGCTCGGTCAGGCTGCCGTCTAGATTTGCGCGGAGTTCTGCGCCGGAATCCAGCGTCATCGCAACTGCTTCATGAGAGACATTCAGCGAGAATGCGTGGATCGGCAGATTGCGCGCGGGATCGCGAAACGCGGCGAACAGGTCGCCAACGCCCGGAGGAGCAACAGCAAACCACGGATCGAATGCGCCGGGTTGCGTTGTATACGTTCCGTTCCAGCTTTCGTCCGGCAAGCGCTCTCCGACTTTGCCCGCGGGCAGCGATTGCGCTTTCTCCAGCGTACGCAGGTCGGACAAATCCGCCTCCGAGGGCGGGAGCGGCCCGTCTTGGAGCTTGTGTAGCAGGTGCTCATACAGCACATCCAGCGTCTTTTGCGGGCCTGCTGGCGCAAACGCGCCTTCGTGCAGCGAGATGACGAGCTCTTTTTCCGGCCAGATGATGCCGTATTGCCCCTGCCCGCCGTCAAAGCGAAACACGCCGGGGATACTGCACGCCCAGAGCTGAAAGCCGTAGCCGCATCTACCGTCCTTTTGCTCCGGTGCGTAGGGATTCTCAATTTGAACCGATAACGCTTCTTTAACGAAGGATTCGTGGAGTACCTGCTCGCCATTCCATGCGCCGCCGTTGCAGTAAAGCTGCGCGAGCCGCAGATTGTCCTCGGTCGTGGCAAACGTGCCCGGTTCGCCGTCGATGCCGTTTGGAAACTTGCACCAAACAAAGCGATCCGAATCGATGCCGATTTTATCAAATAAGCGCGGGGTAAGATACTCCTTCAGATTCTGACCTGTGCGTTTGAGAATGATCGCGCCGAGCATGCAGGAGCCCGCGGAGTTATAAGCAAACCGCGTGCCCGGCTCATAAGCCATGGGCGTTTTAAAATAGTTGCCGATCCAGTCGCCGGACATATCAGGATGATGCGCCATGCCGTTGGTCATGGTCAGCACATGGCGGATGGTGATTCTGCGCGTCCGCTCGTCGAGCGTGAGATTCCGCTGTGCGATCTCTTCCGCAAACACGTCGGTCATGCGCTCGTCAAGACACAGTTTTCCCTCCTGCAGGGCGATGCCAATCGCGGTTGCGGTATAGCTCTTGCCAAAGGAGTGGTTGCTGTGCACCAGCTCCGCGCGGTAGGGCGACCACCAGCACTCGGAAAAAACCTTGCCATATCGGGCCATCATCAAGCCATTCATGGTGGTGAGCTCGTGGTTCAGCGCGCGGATGCAGGCTGCAACCTGCCGGCTGCCGATTCCGATCTCCTCCGGTGTGCAACGCGGTAAGTCCTTCATTCTTTCTCGAGCCTCCCGTTTCTGCGCGCAAAGAAGAAATACGTCATTGCAAGCAGAATCAGCACGCCGCAGAGGACGAATACCGTCTGGTATCCGGCAAGTCCCGTGATTTGACCGAGTATTGCGCCCGCAACCATCGGGCCAAATCCCTGTCCGATGTCACCGCCGAGGAAGTAGGTGCTCGTGGCGACGCCGCTGCGCTCGCGTCCGACATAGTTGATGCAGCCTGCCTGAAGCGAGGGTTGCGCCGCGCCTTGACCAATGGCGCGGAGAAGGGAGGTTAACAGAATCAGCCAGAGCGTGTTGCTTCGGCTGAGCAAGAACATCGAAAGCGCGGTGATGATCATGCCGGGGAACACGGTATACTGAATGCCCTTGGCGTCCATGAGCTTGCCCGCGAACGGACGAATGATAAAGAGAAACACGGCGTACACGGTAAAATACACACTGATGCCGGCGACGCCCCGCACATCGGCATACATAACAAGGTATGCCGAGATGATGCCGTTGACAAAAGAGAGTGTGGAGTAGGGCAGCGTAAACGGCAGCGCGCGCGGTTCGATGAGGTCGCGCAGCTTGATACTGCGGTTTATTACGGGCTTTGGCTGATGCAAATCCTTCATAAAAAACAGCAGCGCGCAGGTCAACGTGGGTAATGCTGCCGCCGCGATAAACGTCTGTTGCATGCCAAACGTGTTTGCGATGGCGAGTCCCGCAGCGGGCGCGCAGGCCGAGCCGATCAGCTGGCTGATGCCCATATAGCCGATACCCTCGCCCATTTTCTCCTGCGGAATGAAGCGGATGATCAGAGAGACCTGCACCGTACTGCCGACGGCGAATCCCAATCCGCTGAGGATGCGAAAGATGAAAATCAGCGTTACATTTGTGGTAAAAGCGAAACCTACGAGGCCGATCGCCATGAGGATATTGCTCGCAACAAGCAGCCACACGTTGTTGAGACGATCCGCCATGAGACCGCAAAACGGGCGACTGACGAGCGAGGTCAACGAAAACAGACCGACGATGACGCCAGCCAGCGCGATTGTGATGCCGATTCCCGTGAGGTATTTGGAGAGAATCGTCACCACCATATAGAAGGAGAACGAGCTGAGCGTACTGATGACCAGCACCAGGATATACTGTCTGTTCCAGAGCTTAGCGGGGGTTGAGACCGGTTGATTATTTTCCACAGATGGTTCCTCTCAAAAGGCGAGGGCACGTGTGCCC
>CAYVAO010000214.1:391-1813 GCA_964448895.1 uncultured Christensenella sp. | reverse complement strand
CCGCGCCTTTCTCTTCATGGTTTGTTCGGGGTTATCGAGACGCGAGCCAGGCGTCGAGCTGCGCTTGCTTCTCCGCGATGACCGCGTCGATGCCGGCATCTTTCAGTGCCTTCTGGAAGACGGGGAGTACTTCATCGGCGTTGACTTCGCCGTTGATTAGCGGCAGATAGTACTGCGCGATCACGTTGCTGCAGGCCGTGATCTGGTCCGCAACCGGCGTGCTGTCAAAGTTGAAGCCCAGTGCCAGGGAAGCTTTGGCGGCCTTGTTGGAATCGGCCCTCATCTGCGACATATTGTCGGGCTGATATTACCAAACCGGGCAGCCGGAGGAGTTGGGCAGGTTGTAGGAAGCGCCGAGACCGGTCCAACCGCAGTTGGTCATGTCTTTGCCCTCGGGGAAACGGACATATCCTTTGTCGTCGACGATATAGTTTTCGCCTTCGATGCCGTTACCGAGCAGGTTTGCCGCTTCCGAGTTGGTGTAGAAGGTTCTCAATACACGCATCGCCGCTTCTTTATTTTCGCAGAAGCTCGTGATGTGCCACAGATAGGTGGTGGCGTTGCCGGTGGTGATCAGCGGATCGCCAAGCGTGGTGCCGACCATGTTATCGCCATATGTCTGCTGGAGGTTCGCCTCGTAAATCCATTCGTCGAGGTCCCAGCAATAGCCAGGGGTACCTTCGGTGACGCCGAATTGCACGCTCATGAGCGTCGGGTTCGTGTTGCTCATCGTGTCCGGATTGAAGATGCCCGTTTGCTGCCAGGTCTTGACATTGTCGAGGAGGTTGAGGCTGTAATCGGATTCGTAGTAGTTCACGCCCTGGGTGCTGTTGAGCGGATCGGTCAGAACACCGAGGTAGTTGGTGTCTCCGAGGTAATCGATGTCTTTCGGAATCCAGTAGGTTTGGGTCGCGCCGGGTACGAAGAACTTATCCGGGTTTGCTTCCTTCATCGCGACAAGCGCGGTGGTGACGTCGTCCAGCGTCTTGACGCTCGACCAGTCGATGTTCGCGGCTGTGGATGCGCCTTCTTTGACGATGTAGATCATCGAGGTGGAGTACGGGCCGTAGGACGGCAGACCGTAATACTGGCCGTCAATCTGGCTGCATTCGAGTACGCCGGGTACATCCGCAAACAGATCAAGAATGCCTTGTCCATCGGAGGCGAGCAGGTCGTTCAGCGGAGCCAGCTGGCCGTTTGCATAGAGCGTGCTCATCGGCATATACCAGAAGGACGAGAAGATATCGATGGAATCTTCACCGCCGGTGAGCATGAGGTTGAACTGCGTGTTCATGCTGGAGAAATCGACGGGCACGAGGTCAATCTCGGCCTGTGCTTCTTTGCGCATGATAACGTTGAGCGCATCCTCGATCTTTTGGTCCGAATCGGTTGCAAAGATGCGGGTGTACGCAACGCGGATCG
>CAYVAO010000214.1:0-381 GCA_964448895.1 uncultured Christensenella sp. | reverse complement strand
CCGTCTAGGCGGCGGGTTCGGTGGGTGCCGCGGGAGCGGCGCAGGCGCCGAGCATTCCGACGATCAGGAGCATCGCAAGAATGAACGATAGGGCCTTGCTCTTTTTCATGTGGTCTCTCTCCTTTTATGATTTTGTTGTGGTGTTGTTCTCGATTGCTTGATGAGGCAGATCGCCTCTGACAAGAGAATCATAACAAAGCGTTTCGCCGTGCCGCCATCACATTTCTGACCCCTTTTATCATATTTCCGATCAGATCGGTGTAAAATTCGCACAATCACGAAAAGAAATTCGTCACGCAAGCCGGATTGTGTTGAAAAACCGGAGCGGGCCTATCTGCTTCTTTCATCATGAAGATAAAAATCGGCATTCTAATAATTGCA
>CAYVAO010000213.1:632-4624 GCA_964448895.1 uncultured Christensenella sp. | reverse complement strand
GTCCGCGTCGTCCATCACGGGGATGACGTCGGTCTTACAGATGTCGATGACATACTCACGCGCGGTCTCAACCCGCGCCAGCTCCTTGTCGGTCATTTCAGAATAAGAGTGAACCAGCGAGGTGTCCGAAAGCGCCGGTACGACCTGATGCAGGTAGGTGTTGCCGATGGAGCGATAGAAGCAGAAGAGCGGCATATATTCCGCGCTCTTGAGCGTGGTTACGCCGTCGACACCTTTTTCCACCGTGAGCTGAACATACAGGCCGTATTTCAGCGGGTCGACGTTCTCTTTATAGGACATGTTGGAGATGAAATTTCCCATTGAATATACGACAAGACCGGTATACGGCGCGCCGTCGCGCTCGACGGTGACATACTCGATGTCCTGCACCACGTGCGGATGAGAGCCTAATATCACGTCTACGCCGGATTCCAGCAGTAACTTTGCCTCAGCCTGCGTCTTGGAGTTTGGCGAACTCTTATGCTCTTTGTCCCAATGCGGGTAGGCGACGATGAAGTCGGCACCCGCCGCGCGCAGCGCCTTGATCTCGGCGACAAGCCGATCCTGTTGTAGATACAGGCGGGTGACGGCATATTCCGCTTCTGCGTCGGTCATGTAGCGCTCGTGCTTGTTGATGATCTCGGTCGGCGCGATGAACCCGATCTTGATGCCATTTACGTCGATGATCAACGGGGTATCGCGCTCCTCGTTGGAGCGGGCGGTGCCGGTATGGTAGATGCCCTTCTCGTCCAGAACATCCAGCGTGCGGAGCAAGCCCGGCATCTGGCGATCCAGCGCGTGGTTGTTGCCGGTGCTCAAGAAATCGAAGCCGATATCCTTGAGATTGTCGATGATAGCGTCCGGCGCATTAAACGTATCTACGCGCTCGTCATCCTGTTTCTTTAAAGAATAACCCGCTTCTTCACCGGATAATGTGGACTCAAAGTTGCCGCACATCAGGTCGACCGAGCGAAACTGATTGGCAACGCCCTGAAAGCTGCGCGAAAAATCATAGGTGCCGGTCTCCGCATTGTATGCGCCGTTGACCTGCGCCGACATGGTCATGATGTCCCCGATCGCGCCGATGGTGATCACGATTGGGGTTGGTTCCGGCGTTGGAGTCGGTTCCGGCGTCGGCGCTTCCGTGGGCTGCGGTGTTGCGGTGAGAACAACAGGCGTTGCGGTTGCCGCCTCAACGCTTTGTTCTTGCTGAATGCTGCAGCCGGATAGCACGGCAAACAGAGATAACAGTATCGCGGCCAATATGCCGGACAGGACTTGTTTCTTCATGATTACTCCGATCCGATCGCGCAAAGCGGGCAGCAATGCAAGGAAGCGCATCGTAAAACCCGCCGAACGATCAAACTCTAGAGAAAATTATAGTGAATTCTCTGCTTGAATACAACCGTTACGTGGAACATGACATAATTACGGGCTTGATTTGGAACAAAGTCGAACGGATGATGCGAGGATTGGCACATGAAACAACCAGATGAACTACTGGCTGAGAGAGTTTTAACGTAAAATTCACGAGGGCGATACAATCATTTTGACTTTGAGCGGCTGACTTGTGTATACTAAGCGCATGTATACGCATATGAAAAAAATGAACGTTCAAACCCGTGTGTTCGCCGCCGCAACGGTTGTGTTGCTGCTTCTTTCCGGAATCGTTCCGCTTTCCAGCGCGCGCGCGGAGTCGGCCGAGATTCAGACCGGACAGGTTGGTACGGTAACGGGGGATTGCACCATTACGCTGCCCGAAGAACTCGCGGGAAAAGAATACCGCATCACGGACGGCTTGGTCGAAAGCTACCAAACGTTTGAAGCCGGACAATCGGTTCAGGTCGATTTGCCGGAAGGCGCGCAAGGGCTGTATCTGGAGTGGTACAACCAATCGAGCGATTATACGGTAACGCAATTGGATCAAAGCGGAGCGACGCTTTCGGAGGACGCGGCACAGCCGTTTATCAACGCGTATTATCCGCTCAAAGAGGGCGCAAAAAGCGTCACATTGTCCTTTTCGCGCGAATGCTCGCTCTCCACACTCGCGGTTTACGGCGCGGGAGAGTTGCCAAGCGACGTGCAGCGCTGGAATCAACCGGCGAGTGCCGATCTATTGGTGGTCGCATCAACCTCGAAAACCGCGCTGGACGAGTTTTTCGGTGTGATCGCAACCTATGCGTGCAACCACGATATCCCGACCGCGCTTGTCGTGATGTCCCGCAACACGCGCAGCGCGCAGCAGGAACTGTTGAGCGCGCTCTGGTACGCGGGATATGACCAGTATCCATTCTTTGGCGATTTTACGAGCGTGAACGACGCGCTGTATAAAATGGTCAAAAACGACTGGGGCAGAAAGACCACGCTGTCGTTTATTGAGGATCACATCGCTCAACTGACGCCGAAGGTGATCGTCACCCATATGGACGACGAGACCGCACCGGATGGGTCCGCGCAGTTTACGGGCGAATATACACTCCGTGCCGCGGAAGACGCGGGCATTCAGAAGATCTATCTTGCATCCGCAAGCGGCGGAACAACGCTGGACTTCAGCGCACCGCTCAACGGTTGCTATGGCAAGACGGTGCAGGAGCTGGCGGCGGATGCGTTCGCGCTCTGCCCCACGCGGCATGCATACGAAAGCACGCTGAATCCTACCGCAACATTCCTGCTCTCCGAGAGCGCGGTTGGAGACGATTCCACCGCGACAGACTTGTTTGAGCATATCGATACCGCAACGTTAGGCGCATATGTAGACCCGACGCCGACGCCGCAGCCCACGCCGGAGCCCACCGCGGAACCCACGGCGGAGCCGGAAGCGACAGCGGAGCAGGTAAACGCCGCGCAGGAGCCGCAACCGGATGAAAACGCGTCGAAGCCGACATCGGTTTTGGCGACGCTGGGTGCTTCTCCGCTGGTGGTTATCGGCATTGCGGCAGTTGGCGCCGTGCTGTCGCTGTTTTTGATGCTTACCTACGGTCTGCGCAAGCGCCGCCGCAGAATCCGCCCCGGTGCGGTTGTTATCTCGCTGCTGCCGCTGGTGCTTGGCTTGCTGGCCTCCGGCGCGTTGACCTATCTTTCCAAACAACAGACGCCGCAAGCGACTCTTTCCAATACGCCGGAACCAACCGCGACCATCGTCCTGACACCGGAACCGAGCGCAACGCCGGAGCCTTCGGCGGAGCCGGAAGCGGAAGCGAGCACGGAGACGCTGGCAGATTCCGCCAACGATGAGTATTACCGTCAACCCGACGAGCCGGAAGAGGTCATCGTCGTGGACGAAGAAAACGGTCACTGGGAATATCGCACGGACACGCTCTCCATCATGATCAATCGCGTGACCTCGGAATACACCAACTACGGCGGAAAGACCTATCCCCTCGTCTACTTTGTGGCGCATATTCGCATGCGGGATGTCAACTCGTTCCGCACCGTGCAGTCCGCGGACAATCGCAACGGCGCGGGCGCGCTGAAACCCTGGATCATTGCGCGGCGCAACAAGGCGGTGTTGATGATTACAGGCGACAACCTCACCGAGAGCGATACGCAGTATAAGAGCATTCTGATTCGTGACGGCAAGGTGTTTTTGGACAGCGCCAAGAGCGACATCATGGCGATGTATCCCGATATGACGCTGCGCCTGTTCTCCCCAAGGGAGACCAATGCATCCGAACTGCTGATGGACGGCGTTCGCGAGGCGTTTTCGTTTGGGCCGACGCTGATTCGAGACGGCGTGTTTACCACCGAGGATATCGACCAAACCGCCCGCATCGCCAACGAGACCAACCCGCGTACCGGACTTGGCATGATCGATCCGGGGCACTTTGTTGCGATTGTGGTCGACGGAAGACAGAAGGAATACAGCTACGGCATGCGGCTTTCCGCGTTTGGTGAACTCTTCGTCAAGGAAGGCTGAGTCGAGGCGTACAACCTCGACGGCGGCGTCTCTGCCTGCATGCTGTTTATGGGCGAACAGCTCAATCACCACGGCA
>CAYVAO010000213.1:0-622 GCA_964448895.1 uncultured Christensenella sp. | reverse complement strand
GGGTTCCATGTCCGTTGTCATCCATGGGATCGCCATCGTTGTTGATAAAGTCATAGCCATGCACGTCATCGATGAAACCATTGCCGTCATCGTCGATGCCATTGCCGGGGATTTCATTAGGATTGGTCCACATATTGGCGGCCAAATCCTGATGGTTGTAATCGACCCCGGTGTCTACCACGGCAACAACCGTGTCGGCACGATTGAGGACACCTATCAGCGCAGGATTCCCGATGGACTCGTTTGGGGTTATTCCGATACGGTGCCCGGCGAGGACGACCCGATCTATCACCGCGGTGAGGGTTAAGAAATGAAACAGGAAAACGGCTTGCAGTCATATGCGAGCCGTTTTTGCGTTGAATGGCGGCGCTCATCATCGAGCGAGCGAATCAAGAAGCGCATCGTTTTGCGGGTGGTTGGTGTTTTTTGTATCCAGATGGCGCGACAGGTGCGGTGCTTGCGAAACAGCGTGGAAAGCCGTATAATATGTATGGGACAAATTAATGCGAATTGCAGCTCGATCAAATAAGATTTCTCCTGCACAAATTCGATTATGTTTGTAACAAATTAAACTACGATGTACAGGATTACTTGCCTTTTTACCCACAGATCGAGCATAGTA
>CAYVAO010000212.1:2109-4633 GCA_964448895.1 uncultured Christensenella sp. | reverse complement strand
CGCGCACGCAGAAAGCGCGCCGGGAGCGGGAACGACCATAACCGTCGTGCTTCCACAATAACCTTTGTTCAGGATCTCTCAATCGCATTCTGGATCGATTGTAAGAATTAGGTGACAAAAAAACCGTCGGTTGTTTCTACCGGCGGGTCAAGCGGGCGAACAATCGCCCGTTTTATTCTTTGGGCAAACTGGTTTCTGTTGCTTTGCCGTGAGCGCAGTCCGAAGGCGACTTACAAAGCGTTCGATACTCTCCGGTTTTTTCATCGAAATAGCAGGAGCAGTTTTTTCCCGCTTCCTTGGCGCGATAGAGCGCTTTATCCGCGTAGAGATAGGCGCACTGAGCTTTTTCAGGCGGCAGCAGGCAAAGGCCTACGCTCATGGTCACCCGGTCATAATCCATGGAACCTATGTGCGGAATCGCCATTTGCTCGATCGCACGGCGCAGCTCCTCCGCCACCGCTTCGCAGCGGCTTACATTCTCCTCCAGCCAAACCGCGAGGAATTCCTCGCCGCCGATACGACCGATATCAATCGACGTCTCAAGGCTATACGTGCAAAGAAGCCCTCCAATGCGGCGCAGCAGCGCATCCCCTTCGGGATGACCGTAGCTGTCGTTAAACTGCTTGTAGTCGTCGATATCCAGAATCACGCAGGCGATGCTGCATTTTGTCGCAACGCAATCGCTCAAAATCGTTTCATATCGGTCAAACAGCATACGCCGGTTCATCAGCCCGGTCAGTTCGTCCGTGGTTGCGGTATGATAGAGCGCGTAATTGGTTTTTTGCAGGTTGTTTTTCGCGATGATATTATCCAGCGCCAGATGTGACTGATGGTAGGAAATAAAAAGCCCGACCAGTACGGAGACACTGGTGAAGATGATATCCTGCTGCCAGCGCTCCGGCGTTTTCATCTGCCGGTCGAGTAACAGAAACAACCCGGCAAATGAAATAACGGTGAACAGGTTTTGGAGCGGTGGAATATCAAACGATACCTGCACCAATAAGAACATCCAAACGCTCAGCACGCCAAGTTCTCCGCCGGAAAGCTGCGTGCCGGAATAGATACCGCATAAATACATGACAGCGGAAATCAAGAAAACCAGCGTCTTCACTTGGGTAAACGGATAGAGAATTTGATTGCTCAGCATCCTGCCGATCAGAAGATATACGATCACTAAAAAAAGTGCAAACGCCGCGGCGGTTTCCAATCGATCAGACGAAAGTAAAGACGGGCCATAGAACACAAACAGCAGGGCCGTGAGCGCTAGCGCGAGTAAGCACATGCGCTGCGTGGTACGCAAATTAGCGCGATCCATTTCTGCGCCGTAGCGCTGAAGCGTATCGCGATCGTAGCCAAGATAACGCCATTTCTGAATGGATTGAAGTATTTGCTTTGCCAATGGTTCCCCTTATAGAATACGAGCTGCCGCAGTCCCCAAGGGTGGCAAACAACAGAGAATTCAATCGTAACAGCCTGAAAACTCTACCCTATTGCCCACCAGATACAAATCAACAGTATAAGGACATAACTGGTGAAAAAGCAAGAATTCTCGCGAAATATAACCTGTTCTTTAGAAAGGATAACGTTTTTTGATCCGCGCCTGTTTGCTCCTGTTTATAATCTGGTTGTTTTCCGGTCTATGATACGATAGCTCTATGGGCAATCGCCAAGAACGACTGGGCCGATCCTACAATAAACGCTTTTTCTTGAAGAAAAGCAGACTCAACACAACGACTAATATGCTCAGTATAAAGACCGCGGGATATCCGTAGCGGCTGGACAACTCCGGCATATATTTAAAATTCATTCCATACCACCCGACAATCAGCGTCAGCGGCAGAAATACCGTCGTAACGACCGTGAAGACTTTCATAATGCGGTTTGCGTTGTAATCCAGCGCAGCCATGTATGCTTCCCGCACCTGCACCAGACTGTCCCGCAGCAGCTGTGCGTTCGCGGAAAGCCGCGCAATCTTATCCCGCGCGGTGCGAAAATGATACAGTTGTTTGGCTGAGAACAAGTCCGATTCGTTTTCCAGCATTGCGTCAAAGAGATCCAGCAATTGCTCATAATAGTTACGAATCACAAGCAGTTTGCGCCTTTGCGACAAGATTTCACTGTTGAATTTCTTACCGGTTGTGTTGTTCTCAATCTGTTCTTCCATCTCAGCGACACGATGGTCAAATCGCTCCAGATCGCTTCCATCGCGGCTCAACAGCCGCTCAAAAAACGCGCAAATCAGGCGTTCCAGCGTAATCGTCTTTAGGTTTAGACGACGCACCGTCTCATCCAGCGTGACCGGAATGCTCTCGTCGTCGTCCCGCAGGGATACGATCAGCATCAGGTTCTTTTTCACAAACAGTCCGACACGATCGCGCGCATCGTTATCCTCTAAAATCTCGCGTACGGATACGATCGCAAATAAAACGCCGTCTGAAATGTCTACAGCAGAACGAAACCGTCCCTCCGTCTTTTCGCATTCTTCAATCAGCCCCGGGCCGAAACCGACATGCGCGCCGAATTT
>CAYVAO010000212.1:0-2099 GCA_964448895.1 uncultured Christensenella sp. | reverse complement strand
TTTCCCTTTAGCAGGCTTAGTTTTACGACGCCTGTGGTCAATAAGTTCTCGTTTAATTGTTCCGGCTTGATCTGATTGAGTGATTCCGAAAACTCATACAGCATCGTTCTCTCTCCTGCTATTAAGGATGTTGTTTGTCATGATATTGCGTTGCTTGGTTGCAGTTAATGCCCGCGCATATGGTATACTGGCTGTATCATACACAGGAGGCTTTTTATGCGTCAAGATGATCGCTTTATTCGTATCTACACAAAAGGAATCTCGACCGTCAACGAAATCTGGGTCGATCGCGAAACGGGCGTAAACTACTTTTTCCACGCCGCAGGTTATTCGGGTGGACTCACACCATTGCTGGACAAAGACGGCAAGCCTGTCGTTACCGATTCCTATACGCTGGAACACGCTTACGATCGTTAACGATTTACCGCGCTTCTGTAGAGGGCTCTGCCCTCATTTTTTTTACAAGTGGGTCAGTCGCGCACAAGCTCCACTTTGTAGACGACGGGACGGACTCCATCCGTACAACAGAGAATCCGCGTTCCGCCGGAGCGATACCACGTGTTTTCGTCTCCGCCGGAATACAGCGTCGCGATCGCGGAATATAGATCGATCCAGGCCCACGGGCAAAGCCCCTCCGGCTTTTCCGCACCGCCGGAATAGAGAAACACGTCTCCTTCCGCCTGCAGCGGACATGCGCCGGCGGAAGCGCCTTCGCTCAGATATTCTTCCGCCAGATCGGGATAAAATTCGCGCTTCAATACCGTAATCCGAACCGAATTCATGCGTTCGCCTCCAAAATCTCTATATAAAACCTGCGCGTACGCGGGCCGTCAAACTCGCAAAAGTAAATCCCCTGCCAGGTGCCAAGGAGCAGCCTGCCGTCACGGATGATGACCGTCGCGCTGTTGCCGATGACGCTCGCCTTAAGATGCGCCGCGCTGTTTCCCTCGCTATGGCGGAACTCCGCCCGGTCGGGATAGGTTTTTTCCAGCGCAAAGATCAGATCGCGCACCACGTCCGGGTCCGCGTTTTCATTGATCGTGATTCCCGCCGTCGTATGCGGACAGTAGACCACGCACAACCCGTTTCGCACGCCGCTCTCGCGTACCAAGTCGCGTACGTTCCCCGTCACTTCAATCCAGTTGTTTCGCTCCGTCGCAAGAGGAAATTCACGCAGCATATGATCGGACTCCTCCATATGTATCTCAGGATCATTATAGCATGTTCATAATCGATTTGCGTTTACGAACACGTGCAATGCTGATAAAATAAGGCTAACAGATTTGTAGAATACGAGGTGCTTTTATGGCAGCGGATAAAGAAAAAGTCACCATCAAAAGCGAAACGAAAACGACGATTCGCGGCTACGGAATCGAGCTGAACGACGACAGGCTCTCCCGCATCGATAAGATGGTTGAAAGTTATGAAAAGCGTGTTGCGGCGCGGCTGGACGAGGATTATGAACAGCACACGAGGCGATCCGACCGCGTAGCCGACAAGGTCGCGTCATTTGGCGGAAGCTGGACGTTTATCATCATCTTCGCGTGCTTCCTGTTTGTCTGGATCACGATCAATCTGCTGCCGTTTCTCGGCATACAGTTTGATCCAAAACCGTTCATCCTGCTCAATCTGATTCTCTCGTTCATCGCGGCGTTTCAAGCCCCAATCATCATGATGAGCCAAAATAGGCAGGCCGCTCGGGATAAGCATGAGTCGATCATCGACTTTGCGATCAACTAAAAAGCCGAGCAGGAGATTGCCGACATGCAAAAACACTTGCACCGCATGGAGACAGAGCTGGCGGAGATCAAGGAACTGTTGCGCGATCAGGCATAGTTCGGTTTCGTCGATGCATTGAACGGTTCTCGTTTCCGATTAAGCAATATAAGAATCTATCATAAACGCCGAATGGAAAGGACACTCTGTATTTTGTTTAGAAAATCCAGCCCAGTAAGTCCCGTTCCGCATTCGTCACAGTGGTTTTTTGAGAGAAACTGGCAATATCTTGTGGTTGCGGCGCTATCCGTGCTTGCCTTTGTTTTGATATATGGATATCACGTGATAAACCTCGTTTATACGGACTGGCTATTAGGAAAAGG
>CAYVAO010000211.1:4408-4652 GCA_964448895.1 uncultured Christensenella sp. | reverse complement strand
TGTTTTGTTCGGCGTCGGTCGTGTGCTTGAGTTTTCTTGCCGTTGCGCGGATGTTGCTGCCCTTGAACACGGCGGACTCGAACAAAACCGCCTGTGTTTGCTCGGTGATTTCGGAGTTGAGTCCACCCATCACGCCCGCGATGCCCACGCCGCGGCTTTCGTCCGCAATCAACAGCATGTCCGGCGTAACCGGACGCTCGCGCTTATCCAGCGTGGTCACGCTTTCGCTCTCGTAAGCGTTACG
>CAYVAO010000211.1:0-4398 GCA_964448895.1 uncultured Christensenella sp. | reverse complement strand
ATGCAGCTAAGAGCGAAGGCGTGCATCGGATGCCCGTATTCCACAAGCACATAGTTCGGGATGTCCACGATGGTGTTGATGGGCCGCATACCGACCGCCTTCAGCTTGCGCTGCATCCATGCGGGAGAAGGCTCGATGACGATATCCTTGACCACGCGCGCGGTGTAGCGCGGGCAGAGGTCGTAGTTTTCGACCGTAACGCGCGCATAGTCCGCGGCGTTGCCTTCGCCTTTGACCGGCTGAATGGCGGGCTCGCGGAAGCTTTGGCCCAGCGCGGCTGCGGCTTCGCGGCACATACCGATGATGCTGATGCAGTCCGGGCGGTTGGGCGTGAGTTCAAACTCAAAGATGTCGTCGTCGAAGCCGAGCGTTTCATCGATCGATTGTCCAAGCGGATGATCGCCTTGGAGGATCAGGATGCCGTGCACCTCGCTGCCGGGATAGTCCGCGTTGGTTAAGCCCAGCTCCGAACCGGAGCAGAGCATGCCGTAGCTCATGACGCCGCGCATATTGACGGCGGCCATCTCGCGCCCGCCGAGCTTGGAGCCAACAACCGCGACAGGAACCAGCGCGCCGTCAAACACGTTGTCCGCGCCTGTGACGATGGTTAGCACTTCGCTGCCGATATCCACCTGACAGATGTTGAGATGTTCGGAATTTTCGTGCTTGACGATGGAGAGCACACGACCGACCACAACGCCTTCGACGCCCGCAAGCTCTTTTTCCACACCCGCGCACTCAAAGCCGCGCCACATCATCTTTTCGATGAATTCGGCGTTGGTTACGTTGAAGTTAACATATTCACAAAGCCATTTCTTCGGTAATTTCATACTTATTTCCCTCCTTAGAACTGGCGCAGGAAGCGCGCGTCGTTTTCGTACTCAAGGCGGATGTCGTTGATGCCGAACTTGAGGTTTGCCATGCGGTCTACGCCAAGGCCGAACGCGAGTCCCGTCCAAACCTTCGGGTCATAACCGCAATTGGCGATCTCGTGCGGGTTGGTAACTCCGCAGCCGAGGATTTCGATCCAGCCGGTGCCCTTGCAGACGCGGCAGCCTTTGCCGCCGCAGATGGAGCAGGAGACGTCCAGCTCCGCCGAAGGCTCCGTGAACGGGAAGTAACTCGGGCGCAGGCGGGTCTTCACGTCCTCGCCAAACACGGCGTGGACAAACGAATCCAAAATACCTTTCAGATCGCCCAGCGTGAGCCCCTTGTCGACCACAAACCCCTCGATTTGGTGGAAGACGGGAGAGTGGCTCGCGTCCACTTCGTCTACGCGGAACACGCGGCCCGGCATTAAGAGCCGGAACGGCGGGGTGAGCGTGGTCAGTGCGCGAATTTCGCAGGGCGAGGTGTGCGTGCGGAGCACGACGTTTTCATTGATATAGAACGTATCCTGCATATCCCGCGCGGGGTGATCCTTCGGCAGGTTGAGCAGGGTGAAGTTGTTGTCGTCCAACTCGATCTCCGGGCCGTCGAACATGGAAAAGCCCATACCGACCAGCGCATCGCGAATCAGGCGATACGTCTGCGTCATCGGGTGCAAACGTCCCAGCGGGGCAATGGTCTGTCCCGGCGCGGTTACGTCCAGCGCTTCCTCCGCAAAGCGGCGCTGTTTGGCGATTTCACCCAGAGCCGCGCGCTTTTCTGCAACGACCGTCTCCAGAGCCGCCTTGACTTTGTTGGCAAAAGCGCCGACGCTGGCGCGCTCGCTGCTCTCCAGCTTGCCCATCGTGCGCAAAATTGTTGTAAGCGAACCGTTTCTGCCGAGCACATCGACCAAAAGTTGCTCCAGTTCTTCGGAAGACTGGCAGTTTTTCAGTTTCGCTTCGGCCTCCTCGCGCAATTGCGCAAGAGATTCCATCATTCCCATTCTTCTTCTCCTCCTTGTGCCTGTATACGGCTTGTTACCAAATAAAAAACGCGCTCCGCCCCAAAGGGACGATTCGCGTCGTGGTACCACCCTCGTTTGCTCGATCCGGCGCAGTTGCCGGAGTAAGCCTCGATCTCGCTGTATCGGGCGATCCCGTCTTCGACTACAAAACGCGCTGCGTTGTTCACCGAAAAGGCTCCGGGGCGAACTTGATGTCCTGTTCTTGGCATACCGCTTTCAGCCGGTGACGGTACTCTCTAAAGCGCAGGTCGAGGACTTTTCCCCTTCATAGCCATGCATATAATTGATCTAATTATTTTATCACCGTCACGCTGGTTCCGTCAAGCAGGAGCGTAATGGTTCCGTCCTCATCCGTGCGATAGACCGTAATGCCGCGTTCGCTGAGGCGATCCAACAACGCCTGATTCGGGTGCCCGTAATCGTTGTTTTTGCCTACGCTGATGACGGCGATGGCGGGAGAGACCGCGTCTAGAAACTTTTCAAACGTAGCGTCGCTGGAACCATGATGCGCAACCTTGAGCACGTCCGCCTTGA
Source organism: uncultured Christensenella sp. (assembly GCA_964448895.1). Taxonomy (GTDB): domain Bacteria; phylum Bacillota; class Clostridia; order Christensenellales; family CAG-138; genus UBA7703. The sequence goes on along the minus strand of CAYVAO010000211.1, from coordinate 1,970 downwards.
AATAGTGATTCGGCTGCGCTTTGAGCGCAAGCTTTTCGCCCAATTCACTTGAATCGCCCGTCAGCAGAACCGCTGTATTACCATAAGAAACGCGTATGATATAACTCGTGTCGTTGAAATCGTCGTAGATCGTATCATATGGGGAAAGAATGCGCACCTCCACCTGATCATCCCATGGAATGAGTGTGTCGACGCCGGCATACGGCTGATGCACCGTCGCCTGACTTTCCTTGAGCGCGTCAAGAAGGTTAAAATTCGTCTCGCTCTCCGCGTCAAACGGCGGATAGTAGAACTCCCGGATGGGATATGTATCTACGACGGAGATCAAGCCCCCAATGTGATCCGCGTGCACGTGCGAAGCGACGACAACGTCAAGCCCAGCGACGCCGAGCGAGGTCAGATAGCGATCAATGACGGGAAACGATCCGTCCGGACCACCGTCTACCAGCATCGTTTTGCCGGATGGGGAACGAAGGAATGTGCTGTCGCCTTGACCTACGTCGAGAAACGTAACGAGAAGCCCCGCGTCGACGGCGGGTGCCTGCGGCGTTGCTTCATCCGTGCTTTGCGCGGGCGATCCTGTGGCGGAAACCGCCGCAAGCGTTGACGCGGGAGTTGGTGATGCAGCGGAAGAGAACTCCTGCGCAAACTGGCTGTGCAGCAGCGAAAAAAGTACCGCGAGAACCGCGATCAACAGCGAAATCAACGAAACGAGCGTGATCCGCTCTTTTCTTCGCTGCGCGCGTTCCTCCGGCGACTCGGACGAATTCCAGTCACAGCCGGACTGCGACGAAGAAATTGGACGATTCTTTTTGGGATCGAATTGCTTTTCCATAGTGGGCATTTTATCATAGTAAACGAATGAAATACAGCGGTGGAATCTGGATGAAATTTGCTCTTTCTCCAAAACCGAACCATTCGAGCGGGAAAAGGAGCGTTTGTTCGCCACAAACCGCGAAAAAATCAACATTTCTTCACAAATATGAATCAATTCGGCTTGACATTCCGTGCAATTCGAAGTAATATTCAAGTGTACTATAACAGATAGTACACTAATCCTCGTAAAGGAGGTAGCGCGATGTTCCAAATCGATCGATTCGGACGTACGCCGATTTATGAACAAATCATCGACCAGACGCAGCGACTGATCGCATCCGGCATCCTCAAGGAGGGCGATCAGCTTCCTTCGGTTCGTGTACTTTCGCAGGAACTCTCGGTCAACCCCAACACGCTGCAAAAGGCATATAGCGAGTTGGAGCGCAGGGGACTTTGCGTCAGCGCGCCCGGTAACGGCAGGTTTGTCACCGCAGGTGCATTCAAGCTTGTAGGGGAAGGGCTGAAAGAAAAACTGGAAGAGATTCGACATATCGCGGAAGAACTCTGCGCGGCTGGATTGCCCGTTGAGCAAGCGCTCGACGCGGTGAACGCCGCCTACGGAAAGGAAATAGTGTCATGATAAAAGCGCGCAAACTGACCAAGCGCTTTGGTGAAGTAGAAGCGCTCGTCAACCTGAACTGCAACATTCCGCAGGGTTGTATCTATGGCCTTGTCGGCGCAAACGGCGCGGGCAAGAGCACGTTTTTACGGCTTTGCAACGGCATCTACAAGCCCGATGAAGGACATATCTCCATCAACGGAGGAGAGGTGTTCGATAACCCGGCGGTGAAGGAACACTGCGTCTTTGTGCCGGACGAGCTGTATTTTTTGCCGCAGAGCAACCTGAATCGCATGTCGCTTCTGTATGAATCGATGTATCCGCGCTTCTCACTGGAACGCTTTGCGGATCTAAGCGCGGCTTTTAAGCTTGATCGAACGCGCCCGCTCAACACGTTTTCCAAAGGAATGCGCAGACAGGCCGCGACGATCCTCGCGCTTTCTGCGATGACGGACTATGTGTTCTTCGACGAGACGTTTGACGGGCTTGATCCCGTCCGGGTTGGGCGGGTTTCCCGCGCCATCGTTCCAACCCT
>CAYVAO010000210.1:0-4662 GCA_964448895.1 uncultured Christensenella sp. | reverse complement strand
TCACGGCACGCATCTGCTCACACCGCTGCATGGATAAGTGCACGCGCGGATTCTATGAAGAGAGCGTCCATCTCCGCGATGCGAAGCTGCTCGCCGCGCGCGAAGGCTTCGACAGCATCATCGGCGCACTGAAACCCACGGGAAAATCCGACGCGAAAGTCGCCGTTATTGGCGGCGGCCCCGCCGGTATGGCTGTTGGCTACCTGCTTGGCCGTCAGGGTGCGAAGGTTACTGTTTTTGAAAAGCGCGCGGAGCTCGGCGGCATCGTTCGCTACGTTATCCCCGGCTTCCGCATCGGTGATTTCGGCATGGATCGCGACGTTGATCTCTTAAAAGCCATGGGCGCGGAGATCAAGACCAACACCGTAGCACCCAGCGTTGCAGAACTCAAAAAACAGGGCTACACACACGTGGTGTTTGCGACCGGCGCTTGGGCGCACGGAGACCTTAAGCTTGCGGAAGGCAAGAGCATGAACGTGCTCGATTTCCTCGAACAATACAAGTTCGAGTCGCTCATAGATGTCGGCGAACACGTCGTGATCGTCGGTGGCGGTAATACCGCAATGGACGCAGCCCGCGCCGCAAAGCGCATCAAGGGTGTGGTATCGAGTAGCATCGTCTACCGCAGAACCCAGCGCTATATGCCCGCGGACGAAGAAGAATTACAGCTCGCGCTGGAAGACGGCGTAGAGTTCAAAGAACTGCTCAATCCCGTTTCGCTCAAGGACGGCAAGCTCGTCTGTAAGAAGTGCGTACTTGGTGCGCCGGACGCAAGCGGCAGACGCTCCTCTGTGGAGACGGACGAACTTGTGACCATCCCCTGCTCGCTGCTCATCTCCGCCATCGGCGAAAAGGTTGTAGCCGGCGACTTCACCGACAACGGCATCGCGCTCACCGAGCGCGGCGCGGTCAAGGCGAATCCCGATACGCTTGAAACCAGCGAAAAGAACGTGTTCGTCATCGGCGACGCTAACCGTGGCCCTGCCACCGTTGTGGAAGCCATAGCGGACGCACGCAAGGTTGCGGATGCGATCGTGGGTAAGTACGAGGTTACCGTTCCCGAAGAGTCCAAAGCCTGCTCCGGCAACTGCCTCGCGAAGCAGGGCTCTCTCGCGGTCTACGACAGCGCAGGCCGTGAAACCGAGCGTTGCCTCGCCTGCTCGACGATCTGCGAATGCTGCGTTCAGGTTTGCCCGAACCGCGCAAACATTGCCATCGAGGTGGACGGCATGGATATGCCGCAGATCATCCACGTGGATCGCATGTGCAACGAGTGCGGCAACTGCACCGTGTTCTGCCCGTACGACAGCGCGCCGTATAAAGAAAAGTTCACCTTCTTCTCCACCGAGAAGGAGTTTGACGAAAGCCAGAACAAGGGCTTCTTCGTCCTCGGCGGCGGTAAGATCAAGCTTCGTCTTGATGATGTTTCCACTGTGAAGCTCGGCACAAACGCCATCGACCCGGATATCGAAAAGATCATCAACGCGGTCATCTGGGATTACAGCTACCTCTTCTAAGCAAACCGACTTGATGCCGCCGCTTTCTGCGGGTTGCGGCGGCACGTCTACTCCTATCGAACCGCCTTCATTTGGAGGGATTTTCATGGCAATTCTCACCGTCAACAGCGTGCAAATGTCCGTCGACCAAAACCAAAAACTACTTCCCTTTCTGCGGGATACGCTTCTCCTCACAAGCGTGAAAAACGGTTGTTCCGAGGGCGCTTGCGGTACCTGCATGGTGCTCATCGACGGTAAAGCCACCAAAGCTTGCGTCCAGCAGACCGATAAACTCGACGGAAAGTCAATCGTCACCGTCGAAGGTCTTACTCCGCGCGAAAAGGATGTATATGCCTATGCGTTTGCGTCTGCGGGCGCTGTGCAGTGCGGCTTTTGCACGCCTGGCATGGTCATCAGCGCGAAGGGACTCATTGATAAGAATCCGGAGCCAACACATGCGGATGTGAAAGAAGCCATCAAAAACAACATTTGCCGCTGTACCGGATATAAAAAGATCGAAGACGCGATCTTGCTCAGCGCAAAACTCTTTCGTGAGAACACCGAAGTGCCGAAAACCGAACTTCCCGGAACGGTTGGCGACAGCATTCGTCGAATCGAAGTCGTCGATAAAACGCTCGGAACGGCTCAATACGCGGACGATATTCATCTGCCGGGTATGCTGCTTGGCTCTTGCGTGCGCAGTTCGTATCCGCGCGCAAAGGTACTCTCCATCGATACTTCCGCCGCAAAAGCGGTGGAAGGCGTCGTCGCCGTGTTTACAGCGGAGGATGTTCCAGGCGCAAAAAAGATCGGTCACCTTGTGCAGGACTACGATGTGCTTATCCCCGTCGGCAGCATTACACACTTCTTAGGCGACGCAATCGCGCTCGTCGTGGCCGAAAACGTCGCCGCACTGGAAGCGGGCAAAGCCGCCGTCAAGGTGGAATATGAACCCCTTACCCCCATTCTCTCTGCGGATGATGCGCGAAAGGATGGATTTGAGCTCGTACATCTGGAGCGCAAAGACAACCTGCTCTCCTATCAGTGCGTCAAGCGCGGCAATGCGGACGAGGTGATCAAAAACAGCGCGCACGTGGTCACAAACCACTACAGCGTGCCGTTTACCGATCATGCGTTTTTAGAGCCGGAGTGCGCGGTTGCCGAGGTTGAAGGCGACGGCGTGCATATCTTTAGCGGCGATCAGGGTGTGTATCAAACGCGCAAAGAATGCGCCATGATGCTCGGCCTCGCGCCGGAGCAGGTTCGCGTTACCGCGATGATGGTCGGCGGCGGGTTCGGCGGCAAAGAGGACATGAGCGTGCAGCACCACGCGGCACTCGCCTGCTATTTACTCAAGCGCCCTGTCAAGGTGCGTTTTACCCGTACGGACAGTCTGCTGATCCACCCGAAACGCCACGCGAGGGAGATGGATTTTACCCCCGCTTGCGACGAAAACGGAAATCTCACCGCCATGCGAGCCCGCATCATCGCGGACAGCGGAGCGTACGCCTCCCTTGGAGGCCCCGTGCTGCAGCGTGCCTGTACCCACGCGGCAGGGCCATATAACTATCAGGATGTTGATATTGAGGGCTACGCCTACTATACCAATAACCCGCCGGGCGGCGCGTTTCGCGGCTTCGGCGTAACCCAAAGCTGCTTTGCTACCGAATGTAATCTCAACCAGCTCGCAGAGATGGTCGGCATGACGCCGTTTGAATTCCGCTACAAAAACGGTATCCGTCCCGGGCAGATCCTGCCAAACGGACAATATGCGGACGAAACCACCGCGCTGGTCGAGACACTCGCCGCGGTTCGCCCGATTCTGGAGCGGACCCCCAAGGCCGGAATCGCTGGCGCGATGCAAAACAGCGGCCTCGGCGTCGGTGTACCGGACGTTGGCAGATGCCGCATTGAGGTTCTCAACGGAAAGCTCCACCTGCACTCCTCCGCGGCCTGCATCGGTCAGGGCATGGGCACCGTGCAAACCCAGTATGTCAAGGAGATTACAGGCCTGCCACTGGAACAGATCGTCTACCATGTACCCGACACTTCCAATGCACCAAACTCCGGCAACACCACCGCTTCCCGTCAGACACTCTTTACGGGTGAGGCGGCTGTTCGCGCGGCAAAGATGGTCAAGGTCGCCATGGATCAAGCAGGATCGCTCAAAGCGCTCGAAGGGCAGAGTTTCCTCGGCGAATACGAGGGAAAAACTGATCCGATGGGCTCCGACAAAGCAAATCCTGTCTCACACATCGCCTATGGCTACGCGACGCAGGTTGTCGAGCTGGACGATGACGGACGCGTGAGCTGCGTCACCGCGGCACATGATGTTGGTCAGGCGGTCAACCCGATCTCGCTGGAAGGTCAGATTGAAGGCGGCGTTGTCATGAGCCTTGGCTATGCGCTCACGGAAGATTTCCCGCTCGAAAACGGAAAGCCCATGCGCAAATTTGGCACGCTCGGCCTCTTTAAGGCGAACATGACGCCGGAGGTAACCCCTGTCATCGTCGGTAAAGCGAGCAAGGACGGGCTTGCCTGCGGAGCAAAAGGCGTTGGCGAAATTTGTTCCATCCCTACCGCGCCTGCCGTGCAGCTGGCATACTACAACCGTGACGGAATCTTCCGCACCAAGCTTCCGCTGGAAAACACCCCTTACAGCAAAAAATAACGATCTTTTCCGGGTATGGCGCGTTTTGTGATCGAAAACAGTGCCACAACCCTTTTCGAAAGCCATTGGCTATGGCTTGTTGTTTCCTCATTCCAAGACGGCGGGTCTCATCCCCGCCGTCTTGCGTTTTGGAATAAAGAGCGGGTTTCATCCCCGCCGCTTTGCGTTTTTGTGAAATGTATCGATTTCACAATATGATTGCATTCTATGTGCTCGAAATCATTGATCAGACAGTCTCACATGTTATAATAAAATAACTTGGCTATGGAAACACTGGTCAAAGAATCTCAAAAAGAAAAAGGGAGTGTATATGTTCAGAGATAAAGCCGGAAACGTAGCGGTCGGTAAAATTGTCGCGATCGTCACAATTCTCATCCTGGTTCTGATCGTGCTCGGCGGCAGCGTTGTCGTTGTAGAAGCAGGTCAAACAGGCGTTGTGCTCACGTTTGGCAGGGTCAGCCCCGTCGTGTTGCAGGAAGGTATTCATCTAAAGGT
>CAYVAO010000209.1:0-4663 GCA_964448895.1 uncultured Christensenella sp. | reverse complement strand
AAGCTACTGTCACAAGGGCTGAGCGACTGAGAAAATGCTTCCTCCCTCAAATCCATCGTGATTCCAAGCGCAAAAATGGCGCGGCATTCAGCCGTGCCATTTGCGCGCAAGGCGTATCTACGTTACAAATTTACTGGTTCAGCGTCTGCTCAAGTAAGCCGAAGCGGGTCAGGCAGGAGACATATTCCGCAACGCTGTAATAATTGCTCAGGTCGTTTTCATTCAGCCCGCGGTGCGCATACAGCTCGTCACAGACCAAACTACTGCCTTCGACAAGAAAATATCCGCTGACGAGGTCGATGCCGACGATGATATCGCAGCCGGAGTAGACAGCGTCCTGCGTTGTGTAGAGCTTAGAAGCGGCGTCGTTGCGCAAGATTTTGCAGCAGACCGGATTGGGCGGGGTTCCTGCCGGCAACTCGCGGTTGAAACACTCGTTTTTCGTGATGTTGTCGGATACGATCTGCGTCAGCCGCGCATCCTCCATCGGCAGCACATCATATTTCGCGCGAAGATAGTCATAGAGTTGCGCACCATCGATGCGGTTTGGCTTCAGGCGCGGGCCGTATTCCGCGAATAATTTCTTCCAGTGCGCAATGTCCTCTGCGGTCGGCTGCTTTGTTTGCATAATCGCTACTCCTTGTGACTCACATTCTGCTACGTTATTCTAACGCAAAAGTAACGTTTGTGGAACGTAATTTTTAAATGTTTACAAATAGAATCGATTTCGAGGTGAGGAGAATGTGTAAAATCATGGCAAAACAGAAACATTCGACAAGAGTTTATTTTTCGTTTACGATTTCGGTATAAAATACAAACATCTTTGCCATGCGTCTATTATCAGACGGATGTTGAGGAAAGTGATTTCAGAATCAGCCCGCGTTGAAGCGGCAAAGCGAGAGAAGACCAAAATTGGAGGACGATAGATGACCCCGTATGTTGTTTTTGAAAATGTAGCTAAGGTATACGATACCGAAGGCGTGAAGGTAAACGCCCTGCACGACGTGAGCTTTGAGATTGGTCAAGGCGAGGTCTGCGTCATCGTAGGTCAGTCCGGCGCGGGCAAAACCACGCTGCTCAATATTTTGGGCGGTATGGACACGCTCACGAGCGGCAGCGTGTTTCTCGGCGGAGACAAGGTTTCCGCCTATAACCGGCGGCAGCTGACGCGCTATCGCAGGGAAGACGTCGGGTTTGTCTTTCAGTTTTATAATCTGATTCCGAATCTCACCGCGCTGGAAAACGTAGAGATGGCAACCGAGCTATCGAAGGCGCCGTTTTCGGCGGAGCAAATACTCAGCGACGGCGGCCTCAGCGAGCGCATGCAAAATTTTCCCGCGCAGCTTTCCGGCGGCGAACAGCAGCGCGTCGCGATTGCGCGCGCGCTCGCGAAAAACCCGAAGCTGTTGCTTTGCGATGAGCCAACCGGCGCGCTGGACGACACGACGGGTAAGCAGGTGCTCAAGATTTTGCAGGATCTCAGCCGTGAAAAAGGCATGACGGTGGTCATCATCACCCACAACAGCGCGATTACCGAAATGGCGGATCGCGTGGTGAAGGTGAAGAGCGGAACCGTTACCTCCGTGCGCATCAACGAAAACGCGAAACCCATCGAGGAGATTGAATGGTGATGCGCGTCAAGAAAGCATGGAAAAAGAGTAAGAGACGCGAAGTGACCCATACGCTTGGGCGCTTTTTTGCGATACTTTCTATTGTGGCTCTCGGCGTCGGCTTTTTTTCCGGACTAAAAGTAACCAAGAACGCCATGATCGACACGGCGGATCAATATCTGCGCGAATACGCCATGTTCGACGAAAAGATCATGACCACGCTTGGTATCGACGAGGCACAGGTGGCTTCCATCGCCGCGATGGACGGGGTGGAGTCTGCGGAAGGCTCGGTGAGCATGGACGTACTCGCCACGCTGGATAACGGGGCTTCGTATGTGCTTGCGGCGCACTCGATCACGAGCGAGGTAAATCTCCTCAAACTCACCGCCGGGCGGATGCCGATTGCGGACAACGAGTGCCTCGGAGACGCGCGGATGCTGCCCGCCAGCGCTGTTGGAACCAAACTCACGATCTCCGCCGAAAACGATCAGGACACGCTGGACGCGTTTGTGTACGATACCTATACCATCGTGGGACTCACCGATTCGCCGACCTATCTGAACATGGAGCGCGGCACGACCAAGCTCGCCGGCGGCAAGATCACGGCGTATCTTTACCTGCCGGAAGGCGGACTCTCGACGGACTATTATACGGAACTCTATGTGCGCCTCTCGAATGCAACAGGTACGATATTCAGCGACGAATACGACCACGCGGTGGCGCGGATGGAAGATCCGCTGACCGCGCGGATCAAGCTGCTTGCCAACGCGCGCTATCAGGACATCGTAGATCAGGCGACAAAAGAGATTGCCGACGCGGAGAAAAAATATCAGGACGGGCTAACGGAATACAACACCCAGAAGGCGGACGCAAAGCGGGAGCTTGACGACGCCGCGGCAAAGCTTGCGGACGCAAAGCGGCAGATTCAAGACGGCTGGACCGAAATCAACGCAAACGAAGTCGCGCTGAATCAGGCCCAACAGCAATATGAAAGCGGTCTTGCCGCATACAATCAGGGCGTGATTGATTACGAGGCCGCGAAGACGGACGCGTTTGCCCAGCTGGACGCAAGCCAGGCGACGCTGGACGGGCAGCGCGGGTCGCTGAACGACGCACTGGATGCGGCAACGCTCGCCGGAGATACGGATCAAATCACATACTTGCAAGGGCAGCTTGCGGCGCTCGATACCGCGCAAGGCCAGCTGGACGCACAGCGGCAGACGACGACGCTGCTCTTTGAAGGTACGCTGGCGCAGCTGGACGCAAACAAAGCCCAGCTGGACGCGGCGAAGCAGCAGATTGAAGACGGCAGAACCGCGCTATCGAGGGGCAAGACACAGCTCAACGAAGCGCAGGAGCAGTATGACGACGGCTATCAGGACTATCTGGACGGCAAAGCGGAGGCGGATCAAAAGCTCGCGGACGCAGCGCAGGAGCTAGCCGACGCGAGAGTCAAGATCGACGACGCGCAGGCGGAGCTTGACGACCTGAAAGCGCCGAGTGTCTACGTGCTCAACCGCGAGACAAACGCGGGGTATGTCAACTTCGAAAACGATTCCTCCATCGTCAACGGCATCTCAAAGGTGTTTCCGGTGTTCTTCTTCCTCGTTGCCGCGCTGGTGACGATGACGACCATGACGCGCATGGTGGAAGAGCAGCGCACCCAGATCGGCACCCTCAAGGCGCTGGGTTACGGCGGCGCAACCATCGCCTGGAAATACATCGCCTACGCGGGCAGCGCCGCGCTGTTGGGCAGCCTCATCGGCTTCTTTGGCGGCTGCTGGCTCTTCCCGTGGGTGATTTGGCAGGCGTACGGCATGCTCTACGGCTTTGCGCCGATCATCTATACGCTGGCCTGGTCGCTCTTTGCCCTCTCACTTGCGGTCACGCTGCTTTGCTCCGCGGGGGTTACCTTCCTGACGTGCCGCGCGGAGCTCAGCCTCATGCCTGCGGAATTGATGCGACCCAAAGCGCCCAAAGAGGGCAAGCGCGTGTTTTTAGAGCGCATTCCGTTTATCTGGAAACGCCTCGGGTTCATGATCAAGATTTCGCTGCGGAACGTCTTTCGCTACACGAAGCGCTTGATCATGATGGTACTCGGCATCGGCGGGTGTACCGCGCTGCTTGTGACCGGGTTTGGCATACGGGATTCCATCGCCAACATCGCGCAGGATCAGTTTGACAATATCATGACGTACGACTTTGCCATCGCGTTTGACGAGCCGAAGGACGAAGCGCAGCAGACGACGTTTATCAAGGACACGAGCGATATCCTGTCCTCCTGCGTGTTTGTTACGACAGACACCCTCTCTGCTTACACAAAAGAGGGACTCAAGGACGTCAACGTAATCGCGACCGGAGATGAGAAGATTTCTTCACTGATCGACATGCACCAAAACGGCGTCAGCCTAAGCTATCCTGCGGATGGCAGCGTCGCCATCAGCGATAAACTCGCGCGGATTGCCGGTGTATCCGTGGGCGACAGCATTCAGGTGCTGGTGGATGACACGAATAAGGTTTCTCTACCGGTCAGCGCGATCTTCGAAAACTACGTCTATCATTATATGGTCATGACGCCGAACACGTATGACACTTCGTTTGGCATGCCTTGCTCCTATGAGGCGGCGCTGGCAAACTCCGCGCTCGCGGATCAGCACGAGGCTTCCGCCAAACTGCTGGACGATTTCGGCGCGGCGAACGTCAGCGTGGCGTCGGATATTCAAGACCGCGTAAACGACATGATGAGCAGTCTCAACCTCGTCATCTTCGTGATCATATTCTGCGCGGGTGCGCTTGCGTTTGTGGTGCTCTTTAACCTGAGCAATATCAACATCACCGAGCGTATTCGCGAGATTGCGACCATCAAGGTGCTCGGTTTCTACGCGCCGGAGGTGGGCGCATATGTCTTCCGCGAAAATCTGGTGCTGACGCTGCTGGGCGCGCTCGCGGGTATTCCGATGGGCATCTGGCTGCATAGCTTCGTGATGGGGCAGTTGAGTTTCGATATGGTGAGCTTCCACGTGGTGATCAAGCCACTCAGCTACCTGCTCGCG
>CAYVAO010000208.1:1375-4666 GCA_964448895.1 uncultured Christensenella sp. | reverse complement strand
AAATTCAGTAATTCAGCGGAGAAAAACAATCATGCGCGTCGTGGGAATCATTGCGGAATACAATCCGCTTCATAACGGGCATATCTACCATCTGGAACGCGCAAGAGCGCTCTCCGGAGCGGATTACTGTATCGTTGTGCTCTCCGGCAATTTTGTGCAGCGCGGAGAGGCCGCCTGTACGGATAAGTTTTCCCGCGCAACCTGGGCCCTGCGCGCCGGAGCCGATCTCGTGCTGGAACTTCCCAGCGTCTATGCGATCGCTCCCGCGGAGCGCTTTGCAGCGGGTGGCGTTCGCACGCTCAACGCGACCGGAGTCGTAACCGACCTCGCCTTTGGTTGCGAAGCGCCGGACCTCAAGACGCTCTACCAAATTTCCGATATCATCGCGACCGAACCGCCCGCGCTGCAAGAGGCGATCAAGCGGCATCTTTCGATGGGTAAAAGCTATCCGCGCGCGCGCTTTGACGCGCTCTCCGAATACGGCGTTCCGCAAAACATGCTGCTCGCCATCGCGCAACCAAACAACATCCTAGCCGTGGAATACCTAGGCGCGATTAAAAAATTCGCCGCAGGCATTGATCCGCTTCCGATCGAGCGCATTGGCACCGGCTACCACAGCGAAGAGATTGCTGGAGAGTTTGCAAGCGCGACCGCAATCCGCCGCGCCATCATGGAGGGCAGAAACGAGATTCTCGCCACGATGCCGAGCTTTGTCGGAGGGCCTCTTCTCTACGACGACCAGTTCATTATTCCGCAGGAAGCGCTCAGCGACGTAATGCTCTACGCCATTCGCCGCATGCGCGCGGAAGAGCTTGCCGCCCTGCCGGATGTTGGCGAAGGGTTTGAAAACGTGCTCTACCGCAGCGTTCGAGAAGCAAGATCGCTCACCGAATTTTACGAAAAGATCAAGACAAAGCGCTATACGCTCGCGCGCTGCAAGCGCATCGTCGCAAGTGCGCTGCTTGGCATCACCGCCGATCAGGTGCGAAGACTCATGCAAAGCCATGAAGGCAGCTATCTCAAGGTGCTCGGTTTTCGCAGACAGGCGCGCGCGCTCATCAGCGAAATCGCGCAGAAAAAGACAGCCCCGCTGATCATTCGCAACAGCGATCTGGATGCTTGTCCCCCGTTTATTCGGCAAAACGTCGAGACCGATCTACTCAGCACGGATATCTTAAGCTATGTCACCACGCAGGAGATCAAGCGCGATCTCAGCGGCGCGGTGATTCTGTAAGCGCCTTTTCTGTCAATCCTTTTCAACGACTATTTATGTTACAAATTAACACAGGCGCGTCGGTTTTTACCGCTCGCGCCTGCTTGCTATGCAGTTTATAACAGGATTCATACATTTTCGCGAACACAAATGAATCGGGCATGTTAGGATTCAATCAATTTGCGAATCGCGGGCAACGCTTCTTTGAGTGCGCGCCTTCCTTCCTCAATGGTAGCCCCTGCCTGATCGGTTTGAAATCGCCCGTTTACAAATAACACTTCAGGCACCAGCATAATATCCGCTTCTTCGCGGCGATACTTCGTGAGTTCCCACTGCATCAAGGAGATCGTGTGGTTCAACATCGAGTACGCGCCAAAGTCGGAAACGTCCTTGCGGTCTCCGTGATAGCCGACGTCCACGCCGATCACCACATCCATACCGTGATCGCGCAATGTCTTACACGGCACGCGCTCCAGAACGCCTCCGTCGATATACGTTTTTCCGTCCAACTGTACCGGCTCGAAGAATCCGGGCATGGACATGCTCGCGCGAATGCTCTCATGCAAAGGGCCTTCTTCCAATACGTCCAGCTTCCCCGCCTCCGCATCCACAACGACACAGCAAAACGGAATCTTCGTCTCGGCAAACGTCTTGTCGTGCGTGAAGACGCGAATCAGTTCTTCCAGTCGTTCGCCTTTGAGTAGACCGCCCGTCAGCGGCATTTTCACATCCAGATACTCATAGAGCTTGATCGATTTGATGAACTTCTCAAGCAGATCCAGATCGGTACCGACGCTGTAGATCCCGCCGATGATCGCGCCCATGCTGCTGCCGGAGATCATGTCTACCGTAATACCCGCTTCATCCAGCGCCTGTAACACACCGATATGCGCAAAGCCTTTGGCGCTGCCCGCGCCAAGCGCGAGTCCTACTTTTTTTCTCATCTAATTTTATCCAGATTTCAATTCCGGTTCTTCCGGCAAAGCCGGTGTAAAAACGAGCCGGGACAATTTCTTCCGGGTCGCTAAAGTGATTAATAATCTTCTTCCTCGTCGTCATCGTCCGATTCAATGAACTCGATCAGGCGCTTGCGGGGTTTCTTCTCCTTGGGTTCCTTCGCGGCCTTGGGGGCGGGTTCTTCTTGCCAACCGTCGTCATCCTCTTCGTCTTCATCGTCGTCTTCTGCTTCCAGCAGACGCGAGAACAGGCCTTTCTTCTTCGGCGGCGCTTGTTCCACGCGGGAATCTCTGCGGCGCGGCGCTTCTTCCATGTCGTCTACGGGTGCAGGACGGCTCACGGCAGGGCGCGCAAACTGGCGCGTTGCGGTCGGGTCTTCCTCCACGGCATAGCGATCCGTGTTCGCGCGCGGCTGACGTGCCTGACGCGGCGGCTCGTTATAGGCGGGTTCCGCGGCGTAACGCGTCGGTTCCGCGTAAGCGGGCTCCGCATAACGCGGCTGCTCCACGGGAGCTGCCTGCTGTTGGGAAGGCATGTACTGCGCTTGCGCGGCATACTGCGGCTCCGGCGCGGGTGCCGTACGCGTCTGCACAGGAGCGGGTGTCGCGACTGGCGCGGGCGTGGAGATATCGTCCACGCCGAGCTCCTTGCGGTTTGTCTCGATCATCTGATGATATTCGCCAAGGTAGCGCTGCAAATCGACCAGAATTTCATCTGCGTATTTACGCGCTCCGTTATAGATCGCGGTTGCGTTCTCTTCCGCCTCGGCGGCAATGCCGCTTGCGCGCGTAAACGCTTCCTTGTATACTTCGCTTTCGCTGACGCGGTGGTCAAACTCCGCCTGCGCATCCGCGCGGATATTGTCCGCCTGCGCCTGCGCCTGGCTCAGGATGGTGTCCGCCTCCTGATTTGCCTGTTCCACGATCTCGGATGCGTTCTCTTTTGCGTCCGCAATCGTGTTCTCCGCTTCGGAGAGAATGCCGGTCGCTCTGCGGATATCTTCCGGAATAACGACCTTGAGGTCTTCCAACAAGTCCAGCAGACGATCTACTTCGACCACGCGCTTGTTGCCGCCGCCGAACTTGGAACGGGGGCTTTCCTCCCGCTCCTGTTTGATGCGG
>CAYVAO010000208.1:0-1365 GCA_964448895.1 uncultured Christensenella sp. | reverse complement strand
AATGCTCCGGCCTCGCCATGAAGTAAACGGTGTCCACGTCCGGCGCGAGGTGAAGATTGAGCGCGTTGATCTGAAACTCGTACTCGAAATCCATCGTCGCACGCAGACCGCGAATGACGTAGTCCGCGCCGATCGCATGCGCATAGTTGACCATCAGTCCGTCAAAGTGCGTCACGATGACGTTCTGCATGTTCTCGGCGTCCACCATGCGCTGAATCATATCCACCCGCTCTTCAACCGAAAAGCTGGGGTGCTTGGCGGAGTTGTTCAGCACGCTGACATAAACGCGGTCAAACATTGCAACCGCTCGCTCCAGCACATCATGGTGTCCGATGGTAAATGGATCAAAACTTCCGGGGTACACACAGGTTCGCATGTTCGCCTGGCCTTTCCCAAGATGCGTGCCTTATTCCGGCTCCGCCTCGTCGGTTGCTTTCCTATAAATCGAAACGGCGCAGGTGCCGTAGCGCTTCGTTTGTATCAATCTGGCAAGCGGCGTTGTGATCTTCGGCGGAAACTGATCCGCATGCTCTAATATCACGCTACCGTTCTCACGAAGCAATCCCAGCGAGAATATCGCGTCGATTGCGACCTGTGCCGCGCCTTCCAGATACGGCGGGTCGAGAAAGATAAAATCAAACTGTTCTACCGCCTGCTGTAAATCGACCAAGCAATTGACGTACTCTTTGCAGACGACTTGCACGATCGAATCCAGATTGAGCTTCTTTGCGTTCTTCGCGATCAGCTCCGCGCACGCGCGATTGTAATCGTTGCAGATTACTTTTTTCGCTCCGCGGGACGCAGCCTCAAGGCCGAGATTGCCGGAACCGGAAAAAAGATCGAGCACACAGCTGTCGGGGATATCAAACTGGATCGAGCCAAAGATCGACTCCTTCACGCGGTCAAGCGTCGGGCGTGTGTCCTTGCCCGCCGGTGCGTCAAACTGGCGCCCGCGCGCGGTACCCGCGATGATTCTCACGTGAACCTCCCAATGCTGGCCTTATATGGTGGTTTATATCTGGTATTCCCTGCATAATAAGCCACAATAAGTTACTATAGTATAGCACCACGGCGGAACACGCACAAGACAAACATCGGCATTCGCCACTTTTGTGGTATATCAGTCCGTCAGCGCCACCGATTGAATCGGTAAGTTCAGCGGATCAATTGTCCTCTTCTTGAAACGGGCCGATGCCCGCCTGCACAAATAAATCATACGGATTGACGTACTTGCCCTCCGGCGTCACAACGCCCAGATGCAGGTGATACGCCACGCTGTTGCCTGTGCTGCCGACAATGCCGATCTGTTGGCCCTGGTTGACGCTATCTCCCTCTTTGATGGACGTCGTCAATTCAAACATATGA
>CAYVAO010000207.1:0-4695 GCA_964448895.1 uncultured Christensenella sp. | reverse complement strand
AAAATGCCCATTTACCGACTCCCCCAATCTCCCCAATGATACCCGGAAGATCGCATTCACCACCGAGAACACTCACGTTGTCGTCCGCAAGCAGCTTTGATTCGCCATCCGGAATGACCACGACGCCATCGCGAACGATACAGACGAAGATCATTCCTTTCGGGAGACCGACCTCGCTGAGACGTTTATCGCAAAACGGCGAAGTTGCGCTAACAAGCGCCTCACGCACGCGGACATGCGTCGATTGCTGCGAGAGCAACTGATTGACATCCACCCAATCGAGTTCCTGGTCGATGCTGCCGGCGATGCGAGCCGTGCTGCTGATGACGCTGTCTACGCCTAGTTGCTCGAATACGCGGATATTCTTCGGATTCTTGACGCGTGAGATGGTGCGTTTTATTCCGAAATAATCCTTGGCGAGCTGACAGCTGACCAGATTGTTCTGATCCTGCCCGGTGACCGCGATCAGCGCTTCGGCGTGATAGATGCCCGCGTCCCGCAGGCAATCCGCGCTCGTCCCGTCTCCGTGCGTCACCTCAACGTATGATCCGCCAAACGCATTCTCAATGCGCTCACAGCGCGCGCGGTTGTTGTCGATCAGCATGATATGGTGCTTTTCCGCCATGAGCGTTTTCACCAGATAGTAGCCGACGTTGCCGCCGCCGACGATGATAATTCGCATTTAAGCTTCCTCCGTTTCGCCAAGCAGCGTCCCGATTTTTTCGACCGCGAGCAGGGTGGGGCAGATGGTGCAAAGACCCATTTGGCGCATCACCTGCTCCTTGTCCGGATCATAGAAGCGCGTGATAACGCGGGGAACATGGTAGAGCTGCTTTGCGATCTGAGCCGTCATGATGTTGACGTTGTCGTCGCTCGTAACGGCGCAGAGCGCTTCCGCGTGTTCGATACCCGCGCTTTTGAGTACATCTTCGTCGATCGGCATTCCAGTGATCGTAAGGCAATTGGTTCCGTTCTCTAATTGGGCAAAATTCTCTGCGTTCGGGTCGATAACTACAACGTCATGTCCATCGTTGGAGAGCGTTTTTACGAGATTTGCGCCGATTTTTCCGCAACCCGCAATGATTATATACATGTGTTTGTCCCCTTGTCGTATGGCTTTGGCAGATGCTCAAAATCGCAGTCGCTCACAAAATATGCGTCGACTCTGGTTTTGTAAAACTCCGTAAAACCCTCCAGATTCCAGCGGGACGGCGCGTAGGAAGGGTCCAGCGCGTATGCCGCGCGAAAGTGCTTCATTGCGTCCTCGTGTTTCCGCCTTTTTTCCAGCAGCAAGCCCATCAAGTTATGAGGAACCGCGCTGTGCGGGTTTTGAAACATTGCAGTACTGATCAACGCTTCGCAAGCTTCGAACTCACGGCGGCTGATCATGCCCTTCGCCTGCTCGATCAGGTCTAGCAATTCTTCCGACATCATTATCTACCTCTCATATGTAGCAGAATTTCAACTACGAGCGAAGTATACGGCGGCGCGTGAAAAAACGCCGTTCGAGTTTAGTCAAACGGCGTTAAGGTTGTGTTAAAACAGGGTCGAAGGAATGAATTGCACCACTAAAGTTAGACAGTATGATAAACTGCGAAATGGAACGGTCAAGAAAAAGATTGCGTCAAATATCGGATCACCGGGTAAACACCAGATAAAACAACAGCAAACGCAGGTAACGATTTTACGTTACACAGCGCTTGCTGTTTCTGTGATGCCTACTGTATTTAGATATCCGTGATTGAGCAGAACCGCCGGCGCAGGTGTGCTGCCGGTTGCCGAATCAGGAACGAATAACAGCATACTTATCGTTCTGCCATCTTCCGCTGCCAGAGTGATGTTGCTGATATTGACTGTTCCGCCTACAGTTTGTACGCCGGAAGCGATAAACGCTCCAATCAGTGTAATAACGAGAGCAAGGGCCAAAACGAGTTTTGCTTCTTTCATGTTGCTTCCTCCGAATATTGATTTGGATTTTGATCAGAATGGATGAAACGTTCGATTGTTGCTTCAAAGAAGAGTGAAGTGGATAAACTCAATTCAAGCAGTTGAAATGGTTTTGGATAGTCAATGGATTCTCAGCTAGGGTCTCTATCATTGAATTTCATTCGTGACTTTGTTCATTCAGATTATATTCTTTGGTACGTGTTTTGATAGACGACAGTAGGATTGGCATTGTGATTTATAGAACCTGCTCACGACTCACCTCCTCATGAATTCATATTGATAGAGTTCAGCTGATTCAAGGTGTGTTGGTTTAATGGAGTAATGGTACAACTAGATTTGAAGCTCACATAAATGTATCAATGGAAACAAAAATGACGCATATGAAACTATTATGACTATAATGCACATACGAAAAATCAATATGTCAGCAAATTTGTACCAATTAGAACAATAATGGGTGTAATGCACAATAACACATGCCCTTTTTACAGATTTGCGGGATAAGCGCTTCATGCAATGTAAAAATGTGATTCAGAGATTGTTCTAGTGCAGAAACATAAGCCAAACAAAAAACAACTCATACAAAAGAAATTCAACTTTACATATGAATTCGCTCTATGATATTGTTAAGCGGCAAAAGCGCCCAAAGGCACTCTGCCTGAATCGATAGGGCTATGGAACAAGTTCAAACGCAACCTGCAAAAAAACATCTAGTAAGAAAAAAACTCGTGCAGCGTATACTGGCGGGTTTTCTCGCGTTTGCCATGACGCTCTCGGCCGCGTTGTTACTGCTTACCCGGATCGTGCGGCCTGACGACATTGAGGTTTCGCAGAGTACGGCGGACGTTGCCTATCAGGCGCTGTCCGGCAAAAGCGCGTATCTATCCGCAAACACGATGGAGCGCGTCCGGATGCTGCTTGGCCTTCTCGGCCGCCAGCCAAAGACTGCGGAGGAATACGATGAGGTCGCGTCGATGTACGTTGGCAGAGGCGACTACGCGGAGGCGGCGGTGTTGTACGAAAGCAGCGTCGCGGCGACTGCGTCGGATGACACGGATGCGCGCGCGAACCGCGAGCTGAAACTCGGCTCGGCATATGTGCTCAGCGGCGATATGACCCGGGCGGAGGACTGCTACTGGAAAGCGCTGAAGTACGACGACACGCTCGCGCTCGCGCAGTTGCTGCTCGCGCAGATCTATTTTGAGCAAAATCGCTATCAGGAGTCCGCGGAGCGCATCCAAGCGTACCTCGAACTGGAACCAAACGACACGCAAAACCGTACCATGCTTGGTAATTTATATGAAAGCATGCAGCAGTACGATCTTGCGCTCAACGAATATCTCGCGGCATATCTGCGCTCGCGCAGCGCGGCGGACTGCATGAACGTCGCCCGGGCCGCACTCCTGAACAACGATTACGCTCTGGGGGAGCAATATCTGACCACGTATCTTGCGCAGACCGAGGACACGGATGGCTCCGTGCACTACCTCCGCGGCGCAGCGCGGCTGGGGCTGGAGGCTTATGCCGATGCGGAGAAGGATATGCTGGAGGCGATCCGGCTTGGGTACTCGGATGCGGCGGACTGCTATGCGCAGCTCACGCTGTGCGCGTATATGCAGGGTGATTATCAGAGCACGCTGGCCTACGGAAAAGCGGCGCAGGCAATCTGGAAAACGCCAAACGCCGCATGTCTGCAGCGGATGGGCCTCGCGCAGATGCAGCTGGGCGATTACGTGTCGTCGATCGATTACCTGCATCAGAGCATTGCGGCGGACGCGAGTGTAACAGAGAACTACTATTATCTTGCAACGGCTTGCCTTCTGACTGCGGATTACAAGAGTGCGCGGGACGCGTACTCGACGGCGATTACGGGTGGTTACCTCTTGCAGGAGTGTTATTATAATCGCGCTATCTGCTATTTGCAGCTGGAAGAGTACGACGCGGCGGTGTCGGATCTCCTGGCCTGCCTGGACGCAGGGGAAGACGAATCGATCCGGAATTCCGCAATCGAGATTCTTGGGCAGCTTGGTGTGGAACCGCCTGCGGCGGGTGAATGATCCGTATTTCGTTTTTATCGTTAGTTTTACTTGACATATCGGTCTGTTTGGATTTACTGTTGTGTCGTAAACAAATCATTACGATGTAATTAGCGCAAAAACGTAATAGCACTTGATAGGCAGAGCAAGAGAACAAGAGCGAGAGGATAACTCCGCTTGACTTTGTGTATGATTCCATCACGCCCGACAAACCCAATGTTTCGGCACATTTCGTCCTTTTCACACTTCATTATCCGGCGGGCCACTCCTGAAAATCATCCATCTTTTACCGTTGTGTTGATTAAAAAATATTCTTTCACGGGATATTGATTTTCGGAAAATGCTCTGATATAACATAGGAAAAGTATATACTAATTGTTTAGGTTTCGGCGTAAGCCGTCGTGTCTGTTGCGGACTGCCGTTTGGCAAGAATGGAACTTGAACATGAATTGGCAGACCATCAGGGAGTGCATACGCAGCAAGCGGATGCGAACTTTGTTCGCACTGTTGCTCGTGCTCCTGATGGTTTTTTTTGTGCCTTTTGGAAAGAGTGCGTTGGCGGAGACGACGGACACCAGCACGGACAGCGGCAGCACAGATGTGACGATATCTGAACCTTCGCCCGACCCGGGGGAGGCGCAGATCACCGAGATTCTGGTAGGCCCGGATAACGAAAACGCGCTCGAAGGCAGCACAGCGAGCGAACCGGCTG
>CAYVAO010000206.1:0-4729 GCA_964448895.1 uncultured Christensenella sp. | reverse complement strand
AGCGAGGAGGAACCCTCAAAAAACGTGTTGGTCGGGCAAGCGACGAAGAGCTGTTTGCCCGACTGATCTTCTACGGGGTGACCCTGCTGGGACGGCCGGAGCGCGAGGTTTGGCTCATGCCGCTTGGCGCTCTGCTCGACCAGTGGGAGGTGTATCGACAATTGGGAAATCAAGTGACACGCAAGGGGATACATTTCATAGAAGATGTATTTTGTCAAGGAATTTAACATGCATGATAGACAGAAAACGTGAGTTTCGATAGAATATAGTAGTAAGTTAAAAACGCATATTGATGATATATGAGGGTAACTATGGCAATAGACATATCAAGCGATTTTTCCAAATTTTGTTCGAATTTAAGAATGAGTAGTGAAGTTGTGACAAACGTAAGAAATCGTTATCACGCAATAACGAAGCGTATTAACCAAGATTATTGGAATTGGAACTCAGAGACGGCACATAGTTTATATGTAGGTTCTTACGGGCGAGGAACTGCTATATATACTAGTGATGTAGACATCATAGTTGAACTTCCGTGGACGGTATACTCGAAATTCAATGCATATGTATGGAATGGTCAATCCTCGTTGCTTCAAGACGTTCGCAGTACGCTTCAAAAAACTTACTCGAGTTCAAGTATCAGTGGTGATGGACAAGTAGTAGGGATTGATTTTTCTGATGGAGTTAAATTTGAAATTGTTCCAGCGTTTAAGTTTGATGACGGAAGTTATTATTATCCGGATACTAACGGCGGCGGCAGGTGGAAGTCTATGAATCCAAGCCTTGAGTTGCAATCATTTGCAACAATAAATCAGGCATGCAATAAAAACCTAACGAAGCTTTGCAGAATGGCGCGAGCGTGGAATACAAACATGCGCGTTCTTATGAGTGGGATATTAATAGATACACTTGCTTACAACTTTTTATGCTTGTACGCTTACAGAGATAAGAGTGAAGTATATTTTGATTGGATGTCACGAGATTTTTTCAGATATCTGATAGACCATGCTGATGAATCCTATTGGTTGAAGTTTGGATCCCTCGAAACAGTAACGAAGAAATATACGTTTAAGAGTGAAGCACAGAAGGCATATGATTTGACTCTTGAGGCGATTTCGCATTATACAAATGGGTATTACTATAATTGGCATGATACTTGGAGGGAGATATATGGAAACAAATTCCCAGCTTCATAAAGAGAAAGTATTAAAACAAATTAGGGAGGCATTGGCGAGAGTAATCTATACGCAAACGACCCATTACAAACATGCTGATAGACTGTGTAAGAAATTTCATGTAATTAAAACATTACAAATAGTATTATCAGCAGTCTCAACTGGTGGATTTCTTGGATCTCTTATTACTAACGAAATCTTGCTTGTTTGGTTGGGAGGCGTATTTTCAACTGCGCTGTTAGCTCTCAACCTTTTTATTCGAGAGATAAACCTCGCTGACGAAATGAAACAACATAGGAAAACTGCTGACGATCTTTGGTTAATAAGAGAAAGATTCGTGTCATTGTTAACCGATTTCGATATACTTGACAGCGCAGATATAATCGTGCGAAGAGATGCCTTGCAAAAAGAGACATATGAAATATATAAAGATGCATTACCAACATCGAAGAAAAGTTATCATGAAGCGCAAAAGGCTCTGAAAGTGGAAGAAGAACAGTATTTTTCGGATGAGGAGCTTGATCAAATAGTACCGGCGCATCTGAAATAATCAAGCAATATAATCAGAACGACCTTCGGGTCGTTTTTTTATGCCCATTTTTCCTTTAAGGAGATGATGAGATGCCGTCCGACTTCGGACTCAAGATTGGAATTGAGGGCGAGAAAGAGTTCAAGAAAGCCCTCTCCGAGATCAACCAATCGTTTAAAGTACTCGGGAGCGAAATGAACCTCGTCACCTCCCAGTTCGATAAACAGGACAAATCGGTCGGCGCTTTGACCGCCCGAAACCAAGTCCTGCGAAAAGAGATCGACGCTCAAAAAGACAAGGTCGAAACCCTCGAAGCCGCGTTGCAGAACGCGGCTTCTTCTTTTGGAGAGAACGATAAGAGCACCCTGTCTTGGCAGGTTCAGCTCAACAACGCCAAAGCCGCGCTCAATGGTATGGAGCGCGAGCTTGGCGCGAATGAAACCGCGCTGGAAAGCACAGCGAATGATCTGGATTCCGCTGGTAAACAGGCGGATGAGTTCGGCGACGAGATCAAGCAGTCAGCCGATCAAGCGGATGACGCGGGCGGGCGTTTTGACAATCTCGGTTCGGTGGGGAAAGGAATCGGCGTAGCGCTCGGCGCGGCAATGGCGGCGATTGGTACGGCGGCGGTTGCGGCGGGTAAAGCGCTCGTTGACATGACGGTCAATACCGCGGCATATGCGGATGAGATGCTGACCCAGAGTTCCGTTACCGGCATGAGCGTGGAACGATTGCAGGCATACTCCTACGCCGCCGACCTTGTAGATGTGTCGCTGGATACTCTGACCGGCTCCATGGCGAAGAACGTGAAGTCCATGTCCAACGCCGCCGGAGGCAGTGAGCAGTTCGCCAAGGCATACGAACGCCTCGGCGTTTCAGTAACCAACGCGGACGGGTCGCTAAGAGACAGCGAGGACGTCTACTGGGATGCTATCGATGCGCTTGGGCAGGTGGCGAATGAAACGGAGCGCGACGCGCTTGCAATGCAACTCTTTGGGAAGAGCGCGCAGGATTTGAACCCGTTGATCGCGCAGGGCAGTGAGGGTATCGCGGCGCTGACCGATGAAGCAAAGCGCATGGGCGCGGTACTAAGTGAGGAAACGATCGAGAAGTTTGGCGCGTTTGACGACTCCGTGCAACGACTCAAACAGGGTGCGGCGGCGGCACAGCGAGTCATGGGAACTGTTCTGCTCCCGCAGCTACAGACGCTTGCGGACGATGGAGTGTCCCTGCTCGGGGACTTCACGTCGGGGCTTGCCGCGGCGGGCGGCGATTTCGACAAGATCACTGTTGTACTCGGCGAGACGGTCGGCGGGATCGCAAACATGATTCTTGGCAGCCTGCCGCAGTTTGTGCAGGTGGGTATGAGCATTGTGAGCGCGATCGGGGGCGCGCTGGTAGCGAATCTACCTGCGTTGGTATCTGCCGCATCCGGCATCGTCATGACGCTGTTGCAGGGTGTGATCACGGCACTTCCGCAATTCACGGACGGCGCGGTGCAGCTGATCACTACGCTCGCGCAGGGGATTGTCGACATGCTGCCAGCGTTAGTGGAGGCGGCGATTCAAATGATTGCGTCGATCGTACAGGGCATTGGCGAGGCGCTTCCGACGTTGATTCCCGCGATCATCGAGGCGGTGCTGCTGATCTGCGAAACCCTGTTTGACAACATGGACAAGATACTAGATGCGGCGTTTTCGATCGTGAAGGGTTTGGCGGAGGGCATTATCCGCGCGCTGCCGAAGCTGATCGAAGCGCTACCGAAACTCATCACAGGGATCATCAACTTTTTCATGAACAATCTCCCGACTCTTATGGCTATGGGTATCGAATTTACGGTTCAGCTTGCGATCGGCTTGATCAAGGCTCTCCCGCAACTGATCGCGGCGCTGCCGCAGATCGTATCTGCGATCCTGACCGGATTTGGATCGTCTGTGTCGTCTGTCGTTGAGATCGGCAAGAACATCGTGAGCGGCCTTTGGGAAGGCATCAAGAGCATGGCGTCGTGGTTGGCAAGCAAGGTGCGCGACTTCTTCTCCAACATTGTGAAAAGCGCAAAGAAAGCGCTTGGCATCGAGTCTCCATATAAGGTGTTCGCCGGAATCGGCGAGAACATGGGTGAGGGTGTCGGTGTCGGGTTTACCGACGTCATGGAGGACGTAAACAAACAGATCCAGAGCGCGATCCCGACCAGCGTAGACGTCGGCGCGATCGATGTGCTGACAAACCTGCCAAACAGTATTGGTATCGGCGGCACAAGCGACTTGCTATCGCAGAAGCTGGACGTTTTAATCAGTGAAGTGCGACGGTATCTGCCGCAGCTCGCGGGCATGCAGCTGGTCGCGGATACGGGAGCGACTATCGGCTGGCTTGCGCCCGCAATGGACGACGCGCTGGGCGCGATCAGAAGGCGAAAGGAGAGGCTGACGTGAGCGATATTCGATTTGGAATGAAATGGGCGCGAGCGGACCATGGTCTGATAGTAGCGCCCTACGTCATTCCCATGCCGGAGCCGCAGACGAACTTCGTCGAGATCCCTGGACGCGACGGAGCGCTTGACTTGTCGGAAGCGCTCGGTTCGGTAGGATATGCCGATCGGGTCATTGAGTTGACGCTATACGCCCTCGCGCCGTTCGACACAATGATTTCCGCATTTGCGGCGGAAGTGCACGGGCGTCGCATGAACGTGATCTTTGACCGCGACCCGACTTTCTATTACGATGCGCGAATCACGATCGAAGATGTGGAACGGCACTGGGGTTACTGCGAGTTGTCGCTGGAGTGCCGCGCGAAGCCGTATAAGCTGGAACAATTTGAGACCGCGATCACGGTTCTTCCTGCGGGCACCGCAACCGTGACACTGACAAACACGCGCATGCCTGTCGTGCCGACAATCACCGTGTCCGCCGAAATGACGCTTGCGTTCACGATTGACGGGAAGGACTTTTCAGCGACGCTTCCCGCCGGAACACACACCGTTCCGTCGCTGGTGCTCATGGAGGGTGACACGAGGATTGAGATCACC
>CAYVAO010000205.1:0-4733 GCA_964448895.1 uncultured Christensenella sp. | reverse complement strand
GGCATCGAATATTTGGAGCTGTAATTCTGAAAACGACTTGGAAATGTCTAGAAACAGACGACCTTTTATTACGGAGAGCGCGAGTGGCACGGGCGGATGATATCCGCCCGCAGACCCTCAATCAAAAGCAAAAGCCCGTCCGTGAAAGAAACGATCTTTCTGGACAACCCCATCCTAGAGTATCTGGAGGAAAAAACTGTGTTTCAAAACTTTTCGCGTTCGCTGGCGGACCTCGCCGGAGAGGACTACACAAACTATGTTTGCGCGGCAAGCGCGGCGCGGACGGGAGAGAGCGAGGCGGCGCTTCGTATTTTGGCGCACGAGCTGGTTCCGTTTTGCCCGCCTGCGTTTCTCGCGCGGCAGGAAGCGCTGATCTCGCGCACGGGCGAGCAGATTGCGCCCGCGATGGAGCGCACGGAGAGCGGCGCCGCGAGTGACTCCTACCGCGCGGCTCAACACAACGCGCAATCCCCGCTGGCGGGATTCGGCGGGTTTCGCGTCGGCGAAGACGGGCGACTTTATTTTGCCGCAAAGAGCGAACACTATCATATTCCGCTGGGGCATGCTTTCCCGGGCTATCGTTTGCTGGACATCGCAAAGCGCCTCGGCATCCCGAACGCCACGCATAACAACACCCGCGGCTACCTGACCCGAACGACGGAGCGGCGGCTGATTGCGGGCGCAAACGGCGTTTCGCCTGACAGCGAGCAAATGAATGAGATTCTCGCTTCCCGAGAGCCGGGCGTGCTCAACCGCGTGATCAATCTTGAGACGGGTTCACTTGCGGTCGAGGCGGCGATCAAGATGATGCTCTCGCGGTTCTATTCCATCGACGGCGCAAAAGCGCCTTGCGAAGGAAGGATTCCGGTGTTTCTCGTCATGGCGGACAATGCGGGCGGCATCACGGCGGGCTATCATGGCACGACGGTGATCGCGCAGACGCTCCGCGGGCTCTGGCCTGCGTTCGGTAAAAAGGCGGAGGAGAGCGGGCTTTACCGCGTGGTCGGGGTACCGATCAACGATCCGGCCGGGTTCGAGTCGGCCATTCGCCGTTGGAACGAGCCGCCGTAACAAACCGCGGGATTTTTGCATGAGATCATCATGATGAACTACGGCGGCATCCGCCTCAACGAGTCGTTTTTACAGCAGGCGTATCGCCTCTGCCGCGAAACGGGCACGCCGACGCTCTGCGATGAGATTCAGTCCTGCGCGTGGTACGAAGGTTACTTCCTCTTCCGAAAATACGGCATTCGTCCGGATTTCGTCTCGGTCGGCAAAGGCTTTCCCGGCGGAAACTACGCGGCAAGCCGCATGATCTTCTCCGGCGCGTTCGACAGCCTGAGCCAATTCGGCGCGCTGGTCACCAACGGTCAGGAGGAGCTTGCGAGCCTTGCGTACCTGATCACGATGGAGTTCATCGCGGAAAACGGCGCGGAGATCGAGCGCGTGGGCAAACTTTACCACAGCGCGATGGTCGAGCTCGCGGCAAAACACGCAAAGCGGATCACCGAAGCGGAAGGCGACGCGCATATGAGCGCGCTGAGCTTTGACAGCGTGCCGGATGCGGTGGAGTTCTGCAAACGCATGCAGCTCGTCTACGGCGTGGACATCAGCGCGCAGACGTATAAGCCGAACTGCCCGCCGGTCGCGCTGACCAAACTGCCGATCATCACGACGGAGGCAATCGCGCTCTCGCTCGTGAACAAGATGGATCGGTGTCTCAACAGTATGGAGGAAGAAACGAATGCCTGATCAAACGGTCAACTTCGGCGTCATCGGCTGCGGGCTGATGGGCCGCGAATTCGCGAGCGCATCCCTGCGCTGGCTGCACCTGTTGGGCGATGTGCCGCGCCCCGCGATCATCGCCGCGTGCGACACCAACCAGAGCAATCTGGACTGGTTTCGCCGCGATCCCGACACGAAATACTTCTACAACGACTATCAGGAGATGCTGAAAAACCCGGAGATCGAGGCGGTCTACGCCGCGGTGCCGCATCATCTGCACGCAAAGGTGTATGGCGACGTGATCCGCGCGGGCAAGCACCTGATCGGCGAAAAACCATTCGGACTCGATCTGGAAGCGTTCCATGAGATCGAGCGCGCGATGGCGGAACACCCGGAGGTGCTCGTTCGCTGCTCCAGCGAGTTTCCGTTTTATCCCGCCGTGCAGAAGATGGTAGAATGGTACAAGAGCGGTGCCTTCGGGCAGATCATCGAAGCAAAGTTTGCCATCAAGCACTCTTCGGACATGGATTTGACCAAGCCCATCAACTGGAAGCGGACGCTTTCCGCCAACGGCGAATACGGCTGCATGGGCGACCTCGGCATCCATACGCAGCATCTGCCGTTCCGCCTCGGGATTCGTCCCGTTCGCGTTTCGGCGCAGCTTGCCAATATCGCGAAGACCCGCCCGGACAGGGACGGAAATCAGGTTCCCTGCGAAACATGGGACAACGCGATTTTGCTCTGCGACGGTGTGGACGAAGCGGGAGACGAGTTTCCGCTGACGTTTGAAATGAAGCGCATGGCGCCCGGCTGCACCAACACGGTGGAATACGAGATTTACGGCATGAACCTCTCGGCAAAGTTTAGCTCCGACGACCCGAACGCGATTCATTTTACCCGAAACGACGGACGTGAGCAGGCGTGGAGCCGGCTGGTCGTCGGCAGCAAGCCCGCGTTTCCGACCATCACGGGTAGCATCTTTGAGTTCGGATTCTCGGACTCGCTGCTTCAGATGTTCGCGGCGTTCGTCTGCGAAATGCGCGATCTTCCGTGCCCGTTTGCCTGCTTTCAGCCCGACGAAGCGCAACTCAGCCACCGCGTGCTGACCGCCGCACTGGTATCGCAGAAGGAAAAGCGCGCAGTTTCGATCGCGGAGATCGGCTGACGGTTTTGATGTTTCAGAGAAGGAGTGACGCAGATGGAACAAGTTTTCGGCCATGGACTGACCGCGCGGGAAGCCGAGCGCCGCATTCTCTATACGCCGGACGTGCGCCCGGGCTTTGTGGCGTGGACGACGTGCTTTACCTATGGCGACGGCAGAATCGGGCTATCGTTTAAAGAGACCGTTCGCGAAAAAGACCCGTTTTATGAGCCGCCGCTTCTGGAGATGGGCGAGGCGGTGGGCGCACCCGTTTCCTATTGCTCGGTGGAGTGCGGAAGCGAGCTGGAGCGCTCCTATCGCGTCTATATGGTCTCCTCGGACAACGGAAAAACGTTTACCGAGCCAGGGCGCTGCCCGCTGGAGGAAGGCTCGTTTTGCAATATGGGCTTTCCGGACGGGCGAATCATCGGCTACGACGTGCCGCGTATCAACGCCGCGCGCACGGGCTGGTTCGACGGCATCAAGATGCGCGAGAGCCTCGACGGCGGCTCGACCTGGCGCGAAATCGGCACGCTGCTCGAAGGTTGCGCGCCGTATCTCTGGCGCGCGCGCAGGCTCAAGGACGGAACGCTGCTGCTACTGACCTGCCTTTACGGAACTCCCTGGGGACTCGGCAAGGAGCGCACCACGCGCAACACCATGCTGCCGGGGGAAACGTATATCAACAAGATTCAAACCTGCTTTTTAGCGAGCCGGGATGGGGTACATTTTACCGGGCCGCACTATGTGCTGCCGGGCATCGGCGCGCACGAATACGACGTTTGCGAATGCCCCGACGGACGACTTTTATTCGTCGCGGGAGACGTGCAGGCAACGCCCGTCGGCAGACAGTTTGTGGAACGCAAGGGGGACAGCTATCTAAACGGCACATTCTTCGGCATCCGCCGCGGCGCGCCGCAGGAGCCGAAGCGCGATCCCATGGGCGGGTTCGTGCCGGAGAGCCTGATCATGCGTGAGGACGGCCTCATCATCGGAAGCCGTCGAAATAAGCCGTATTCCTGCAGCACGGACTTCGGCGAAAACTGGTACGAGGTGGACGGGCTTCCAACCAGCCTGTATCAACCGTTCTTGATCGAGGCCGCAGACGGAACCATCCTCAACTTCGGGCATAAAGGCGGAGACATGGCGCTGGGTCAGGAGGATATGGTGATCGGTGTGGATCGCTTCCGCGTGGAAAACCGCATGCCGCAAAGCTGCGCGCTGACACTCGTGCGCGAGATCGACGCGGAACAGTCGCACTATATCAACGCATTTTCCGCACGGTTGACCGCGGGTGGCAAGCCGGTCGCCGGGCAAAAGGTGCTGTTTCGCGCGCATCCCGTCTGGAATGCGGACGGCAGCTACAGCACGATTCCGCAGAGCGAGGCGAGTTTGCAGCAGGAGGCCGAGACGGACGAAAACGGTGTTGCGCGCATCCATTACCCGATGTTTGACGGCAGACCCGATATCCATTTTTACTACAATATCGACGTGGTATTCCGGCCAATCGAGGGCGCGGGTTATTCGCCCTGCGATGGGCCCATGATGTGCGTCAGCGGGTTGACGCCTCACCGCAAGAACCGCTGGCCTTACGACGCATATCTTGCGGAAGGAAAGCTCTTCCTTTCTCCAAAGGTACAGCGCGAGATTCCCGATGCGATTGCGCAGATCAACGCCCTCGGCAGCCGCAGACCCTTGCAAAAAGGCGAACTCAGCGACGCGTTACTGCAGGTTTT
Organism: uncultured Christensenella sp.; assembly: GCA_964448895.1. Classification (GTDB taxonomy): domain Bacteria; phylum Bacillota; class Clostridia; order Christensenellales; family CAG-138; genus UBA7703. The sequence goes on along the minus strand of CAYVAO010000205.1, from coordinate 131 downwards.
GCTTGCAGCTAAGCTTCTCACCGAAACGCCGGAGGGATATGTCTGGTATTCCTGCGTGCACCCCAAAGACCCGTTCGAGGCGCTCGACATGGGCAGCGGAGACTGGTATATCTGAGAAGGTTAATGGTGCG
>CAYVAO010000204.1:0-4761 GCA_964448895.1 uncultured Christensenella sp. | reverse complement strand
TCTTAACATAAGCCTGAAAATTGTCAATTAGTTTTTTATACTGCCTCCCGCTTCTTATGTAAAATCTTCAAGACATTTGTCGTGTCACGTTCGCGTATGAAACATTCTTATTCCATCACGGGTTCTTCCGTAGCCACCGGTTCCTCCGGCAACGCCAGCGGGAAAATACCCGTCGTATACAGTGCTTCTAATAGCGCGTCCCGCGCGGCTTGCGTCGCTTCCTTCAGCTGATCTTCGTCTGCTTCGCTGCCCGTTTCCTGTGCGGTTAGAGCGGCCTGATAAGCCGTTAGCAGGTCTTGGAGCGCAGCCTTGTTCGCATCGAGATCGTCCAGTGCGGCGATTGCGGCGGAAATCTCGTCCAGACTCAGCGTCTCATTGCCGTATTCTTTCCATTCCTGCCAGCCAAGCACGCTGCCGAGCGTAAAGCCCGCCTCTTCCAGCCCGTCTTTCAGCGCGGAGCGTGCAGCGGAAGCCGCCTTCGAAAGCTCACTAAGGCTCATCCCTTCTCCGCCTAGCGCCGCGTCTTTATCCGAAAGAGCCGCGATATACGTCTCCAACAGCGCGGTCAAAGCTAGACGCGTTTCTTCATCCGTCACGCTGTCAATCGCAAGGCTGATTTTTTCAACGGAAATACCGCGATACGTCTTTTTCGCGCGCTCCTCGTTTTGCTTTTGATTGCGCTCTTCCTCTTTCTCCTGTTTCTTCTCGCTTGTCCAGTCCGGTTTTCCGGTGTCTTTTCCTGTTTTGTCGGATTCCGCAAAGGAAGAAACGCTGAATGCCATCAAAAACAGCACCGCGAGCAAGATCGGAAAAATGCGGGTGGAAAGGCGTACTAATGTTTTTTTCATGATTCGTTCTCCTTTGAACTAGCAAATAGGGAATAAAAATAGCAACTTGTGCAATTTGCGCCAAGTTGCTACAAACCATTCGATCAATGGATGTTTGTTGCAACTGGCTACCATAAACGCGGTTCCGTCTTTAGGCCCTTTAGCTTTGCGTCGCTCGCTTTCGCAAGTTTTGCCAAATATGATGTTATATTTAAATTAACAAATATCAACCATTTTGTCAATGATCTTCATCGTTTCTGCCGCAGTACGTTCAGTTTCAGTTCTTGCGGTGCAAAACGGGCGGACTCCACCGTCACAGCAATTTCTCCTTCGCCGGTCGTCTTCACCCAAAATGCGGTCGAGCCGCCGTTCAGCGGAAGAAGTTCCGGTCCGATCCGATCTCCCGCGCCGGAGACGCAAACGCGCGCAACCTCCGCGGAATACGGCAGCACCATGCCGAATTGGTCGATGTGCTCAATCGTAACGCGGCAAACGTCGTAGGTGTCCTCTTCCGCAAGCGTGAGCGTATCGGGTGTCACGCGCAGCGCCGCGCTCACAGAAGCGCCCCGCTTCACGCTCGCAACCAGCTCACCTGAACGATAACCCTCAAAGAGAAACTCGGTCGATTCCGAACCCCAGCCCGCAACGTATTTCATATACAGATTCACAGCGTCCTCATAGGTGAGATGCATCTTCAGCATGGCGTATCCCATCGAGAGCTTGTAGCGCAGCGGGAGCGACTTGTCGCCATACTGCACAATCGCGGCAAGGACGCGCTTGATGCGCTCCGCGTCTTTTTTGGCGAACCCTTCGTTCTTCTCCATCAGCTCGCCGATAAAGTCCGAAATCACCACCGGCGGATGCGGCAGATTGGGATAGGTTGCTCGATCGGGATAGCTTTCGCCGATGTACGTCCCGTTTTTATACAATCGCACGGAGTCGCAATTGGTAAAAACGTGTACGGACGTCATGTTCGAGCCCGTTCGTTCGCCTTGATTCATGCTGGAAGCGACTTCCATCACCGTTTCGCCGTCCGTCTGGGAGCGGTATGCGCTCGCCGCGAACTTTGGCAGACGAAACAGATCCGTCACCCCGTGGTAGCAGATTTTATCCCCGCTGCCGAAATCCTTGTGCGTGTTGTAGTCGCTCATACACCAGCCGACCGCGCCGGAGATTTCGTTTGCGCCGTACGCGCTGTTGAGCACGCGGAGATGGCGAAGCGCGTGCTCCACCCGTTTCTCCTCGCAATCAAACTTTTTCGTCGGATACATGTGCCCGTTATGCTCGGTCACAAGATACGGGACGCTGGCTTTTGCAACCTCTTTGCGCGGCTTGAGCGCGCGGTTTGCGCCGCTGTGCACAAAATCGTTGTAGGTATACACGTCTTCAAACAGATGGCTGCCTTCAAAATTTCGCACCCCGCCTGTCTGCCGCGTCGCGTCCAGGCTTTGCGCCAGCGCGTTTGTTTCGCGATAAAACGCGGCGTCGTCCTGCGATTCGTTAATACGAACACCCCAGAGCACGATGCTTGGGTGGTCCCAGTCCCGCGTGATCATCTCCTCCAGCGAACGAACGGCGTTCTTCTTCCAAGTGTCGTTACCAATGTGCTGCCAACCGGGAAACTCCTCAAACACGAGCAATCCCAGCTCGTCGCAACGGTTGAGAAAATGGATCGACTGCGGATAGTGGCTCGTGCGCACCAGATTGACCCCAAGCTCGCGCTTGAGCAATTCCGCGTCCCGCTCCTGCGCGCGCTTCGGCATCGCGTAGCCCACATAGGGAAAGCTCTGGTGCCGATTGAGGCCGCGAATCTTCACGCGTTTGCCGTTGAGAAAGAATCCATCCGGCGTAAAGCGCGCCTCGCGAAAGCCAACGCGGCAGGCGTATGTGTCGGTTTCTTGATCCGCACAGGTGAGTTTGATCGAGAGATCGTAAATATTCGGTTCGTCCAAGTCCCAAAGTCGCACGTCTCCGGCGGCAAACGAAACAGAGATTTTCTGCCGTTGTTCGCCGCTGAGCGAGATGGTTTGCTCATATATGCTCACTTCACCCTCCGTGCCGGAGAGCGAGAGTTCGAGTTTTGCTTGTCCGCCCGCTCCGCGCAGATTGTCCAGATACGCGTCCAGATCGACGCGCCAGCCGTCCTGCGTCTTCACGGGTTTTGCCTGCGCGGCATGAATATAGACTTCTTCCGTCTCCTCCAGCCAAACCTCGCGGTAGATGCCGCCGTAGGTCAGGTAGTCGATCACGTAGCCAAACGGCGGAATATCGCTTCGCTCGGTGGAGTCCACCACCACGGCGAGCACATCCTCCCCGCCGGTAACGAGGCCGGTGAGTTCGCAGGTAAACGGCGTATATCCTCCGAGGTGCTGGGTTAGTAGTTTGCCGTTGAAAAACACCTTTGCCGCCGCCATCACGCCCTCAAAATGCAGAAACACGCGCTTGCCAGTGGCTCGCTCCAAGCGAATCTTCCGCCGGTAGCAGCTAACGATCTGACTCTCGCGCTCGTCAAAATTGTTGAAAGGCAGTTCGCGGTTGGTATGCGGAATGCGCACGGTGACAAACCCGGATTCATCCGCCTGCGCCTGCTCCTGCCCTGCGATATATTGCTCCGTAAAGAGCCAATCGTCGTTGATTGGAAGATTGTTTCTCATTCGCTCAAGCTCCTCGTATCAAGGTTTCGCCATATGTTATTCTAATGATCATACCGTAGTCAATATAACACCATTTTGCTATGCGATCAAATGGCAGATTGCGCATTTATTTTCAGCGATTTTTATGCAACCCTGACATCTTTTGGCAAGTTCTCGTGGTAGAATGAATCAAATTCTGATCGAATCGAGAACAAATTCATGAGTAAGTACAATGCGCTTTGGGCGTACGTTTCAAAAAGAGAAGAACCGTCCTTTCGGCTCACGTTTGACGAAATCCGGCAGATTGCGGGATTGGAGATCGACCACTCGTTTCTTACCTATAAAAAGGAATTGCTTGCCTTTGGCTGGCAGGTCGGAAAAATCTCCCTAAAGAATCAGACGGTGGAATTTCTGAAGGTTTGATATTTACGCGATCGGATGAGATTCGCCAGTGACTTCCACGCACAAGGGGTTGCCTTTTTCAGGCAGCCCCTTTTTGATGCATATTTAGTTATGAAAAGTCTGCCCATTCGCCGGCAGCGAAATCTCCCCGCAAAAGCTTTGGTACATCATGCTTCGCACCTCGTCCTGCGTGTTTGCGTGCGCAAGCACCCACATGAGCTTTGTCACCGCGCATTCGCTCGTCATATCGTAGGTCTGCAAGATCCCTAGCTCCAGCGCGAGTCGCCCGGTTTCGTAAACGGAAGGATCGCTGGGCTCGTATCGGCACTGCGTGGTCAACAGCACGGCGACGTTCTCGTCCATCAGCTTTTGAATGCCTTCCAGCAGGTTGCGCCTTAGACAATGGAGGCCACCGAGACCGAAGCCTTCAATCACCACGCCGCGGTAACCAAGCCGCGCGATATCGTCAAACACCTCCGGCCTCGTGCCCGGAATGAGTTTGAGCAGAAACACGTTTGGCTCAATTGCGTCGTCCAGCGCGGGCGCCGTCTTCGGCGGTTCCGGCGGCGCGATCAGGCGAACGCGACCGAAGCGCACGCGACCAACCGGCAGACGGTTGATGCTTTCAAACGCGTTTTGGCTCGTAGTGCGCACCTTTGCCACGCGGCAGCCGAGCATAATTTGCTGATCGAACACGACAAAAACGCCCGAAATTCCGCTTGCCGCCGTGATCAGCGCGTCCCGCAGATTCAGCTTCGCGTCCGTTTTCGGGTGCCCGATCGGCAGTTGCGAGCCCGTGATGACCACGGGTTTATCGGCATTGCGCAGCATGAAGGAGAGCATACTTGCGGTATACGCCATCGTGTCCGTACCGTGCAGAATCACGATTCCGTCGTAAT
>CAYVAO010000203.1:0-4762 GCA_964448895.1 uncultured Christensenella sp. | reverse complement strand
CGGCGATATCATCCATGTCAACGAAAGCTTTAGCCGCATCACCGGCTACGCACAAGACGAAGTGATTGGAAAAACGACGATCGCACTGAAGCTGTATGGTAACCCGCCCGATCGGGACGCGTTCCTCTCGCATATGGCAAAAAACGGGATTCTCGAGCCACACCCGGTTCAATTTCGGCGCAAGGATGGCGTCTATCGCGAAGGGCTTGTTTCAGCCAGATCGTTTCACTCGCAAGGCTACGAATATGTTTGCGCAAGCATTCGCGATATCACAGAACAACGGCGCATCGATCAAGAGAACGAAGCACGCGCCGAAGAGCTCAATCGACTGTTTGAGTCGATGTCCCAGGGCGTCTTGTATCAAGATTCTCAAGGGAATATCCTTTGCGCCAATCCCGCCGCGGCGCGTATTCTCGGCCTTCCCGTTAGCGAACTCGTAAAGCGTACATCCCGCTCACCGGAATGGAAGACCATTCGGGAAGACGGTTCCGATCTTCCCGTAGAAGAACACCCTTCCATGATTGCGCTTCGCACCGGAAAGCCGTTCGGGCCGTATACGCTCGGCATCTTCCACGCGCAGCAGAAGGAGCATGTCTGGATCTCTGTTGCGGCGATGCCGCTGTTTCGCGAAGGTGAGAAAGCGCCTTTTCAAGTTTATATCATCATGGAGGATGTTACCGAGCAGCGTAAAGCGCAGCGGGGATATCAGCTGTTGTTTCGCCAAATGGTAGATGCGTTTGCGCTGCATGAAATCATTGCCGATGAAGAAGGCCGCCCGAAGGATTATCGCTTCTTAGCTGTGAATCCGGCTTTTGAGCAGATGACCGGACTTTGCGCCGAAAATTTGATCGGGAAAACGGTGCTGGAAATATTGCCGGAAACAGAACACTATTGGATTGACATCTATGGTCATGTTGTGTCGACGGGAGAACCCATTACCTTCCAAAACTATTCCGCTTCACTCAATAAGTACTTCAGCGTGACAGCATATCGTACCGAGCCAAAACAGTTTGCCTGCACGTTTTCCGATGTCACCAATCAAATTCAGTATCAACAAGAAACGCAGAGAGCGCAGGAGGAGATCAAGCGCCTTGCGCACATCTGCGATGTCGCTCCAAGTTCGATCGTAGTTTTGGATGAAACCGGAAAGATTCTCTATGTAAACGACTATACTGCTCAACTACACGGATTTTCAAAAGACGAGCTGAAAGAGAAATCGATCTATGACTTGTCGCTTGGCTCGACGCAGGAATCCATTCGTGAGAAATTCGGGTTGACGCGCGAAAAAGGAGAGATCGTTGTAAAAAGGATGGTCCGTGGTAAGGATTCGACACTAATCCCGCTATTGATCAACGCAAAACCAATCGAATGGGACGGGAAACCTGCGATATTAAGCATCGGTACCGATTTGACCGAGCAGTTGAAAGCGGAAAAAACGCTGAAGGACAGTCTCGATCAGAACCGCAGAATTCTAGATAATCTTCAAGACGGGTTCTTTCAGGTAGATATGAACGGGAATTTCCTGTTGGTCAATCCCCGTATGGCTCAAATATTCGGCTACGATACTGTTGACGATATGCTCCGGGTCAACATTCAGTCCATGTATACCGATCCCGAGGAGCGCGCGAGGCTCTTAATCAAACTGGAAGCCGCCGGTCATTTAAAAAGCCAAGCCTGTCAGGCGAAACGGAAAGACGGCTCTTTGATCTGGATTTCCATGAACGCACAGTATTTAAAAAATGAATCGGGCGATATCATCGGGACAGAAGGGCTGATTCGTGACATCACCGAGCGCAGAAAACTGGAGCAGGAGTTGCAGCGGCAGCATACCACGCTCATCGAAACCAACGCAGTGCTGAAAAAGCGCCTTGAGCAGTCCATCAATGCCATCTCAAAGATAGGCGAGCTCAGAGATGTCTACACAGCCGGACATCAGCGACGCGTGCAAGAATTGGCCTGCCAAATCAGCCAGTGTCTCGGCATGAAGCAAGAGGACATCGTCAATCTATCCTACGGCGCGCTGATTCATGATATCGGCAAGATCTACATCGCATCGGATATCCTCAACAAGCCCGGAAAAATCACCAATTTGGAATACCAGATTCTGCAAACGCACGCGGAATACAGCTACAACATCGTACGCGAAATGGATTTGCCGCAGTCGATATTGACCATGGTGCTGCAGCATCACGAGCGTCTGGATGGCTCCGGCTACCCCAACAAAATCAAAGGCGAAGAGATCATCCTCGAAAGCCGCATCCTCGCGGTTGCGGACGTGGTGGAGGCGATGACGTCCCATCGACCCTATCGGCCCGCACTCGGGATTGACGCGGCGCTTGCCGAAATTGAATCGGGCAAGGGTACAAAATACGACGAACGCGTAGTCGACGTGTGCGTGTCTCTATTCCGTGAGCAGGGATTTGTTTTCACATTGGAGCATAACCAGTACTAGGCGCTACGTACGCTTTTCCTGAAGTAATTTTATATGAGTGAACTGTTTTGAGACAAAATAGCCCGGAGAAAGTGCTCTTCGGGCTTTTTTATATGCCGGCGCTCTGTTTTCAAGCTTGAAATCATGTTTTCTCATGGAATCTTCATTTGAAACGCGTTCCAATGCGGATATAATGAAACTAGAATATTGAGACGAACGCGCGTCGCTTCCCGCAGACATTCGGAAAAGGACGGTTTACCATGCGCATCCTGATTGTTGAAGACGAGCCGGAGATCGTACGTTTTCTCACGCTGGAACTCCAGCACGAAGGGTATGAGACCGAGAGCTGCCTCGATGGCAGTTCCGGTCTCGAGCGCGCGCTCAGCGGTACGTTTGACGTGGTCTTGCTGGACGTCATGCTCCCCCAACTCAGCGGCGTTGAGGTGCTTCGCCGTCTGCGCAAGGAGAGCGCGGTTCCGGTCATCTTCGTCACCGCGCGCGACGCAGTGATGGAAAAAGTAAACGGCCTGGATCTTGGCGCAAACGACTACATCACCAAACCGTTTCATATCGAGGAGTTGCTTGCGCGCATTCGTATGGTGCTGCGCGCAAAGGAACCGTCGTCGCAGACAATATCGCCGGACATACTCACGTTGGGCGATCTATCGCTAAATATTTCCTCCCGTCAGGTTACGCGCGGAGGCGAAGTGATTGAGCTGACAAAGACGCAGTATGACCTGCTGGAATATCTGCTTCGCAATCGCGATATCGTACTCACGCGCGAGCAGATTCTCACACACGTTTGGGGATACTCCTACGTAGGCAGCAGTAACGTCGTCGATGTTTACGTGCGCTATGTACGAAGCAGAATTCACGATACGGAAGAAAGCCGCATGATCGAAACAGTACGGGGGATCGGATATGTCATTCGAGACAAAACGCGCAAAGAGTAAGCTATCCAACCGATTGACACGCGTATATGCGCTTCTATTTTCTGCGATCTTTTTACTGTTGTCGTTGATCGTCTTTGGGCTTGCATTCCGTTTTTTGGTTCAACACCAGTATGATCATCTTCTCGATTCTCTGCAGCTCATCGGCAACAACCTGAAAGAAGAGCTTGAAGAAGAGCAACCCGAAGATGACGATGAAGCGCATCGTAATAATCCTGACTTGTGGGAAAACCACAACACAGACTCGAACGTGGCCATTTTCATATACAACCCGGAGGGAAGCCTCATCAATCGCACAATCGGCTTCCCACTGCCGGATCGCTTGATTCAACACGGTAAGCAAACACCCGAACTGATCTTCTATGATCAAACGATGCTTTTACGCGCATCCAGCACGCTGTCCGATCACGGCGATACGCTTGGCAGTATCGTGCTGGTTTATCGAATGGCCAGCGAAACCAGCTTTCTGCGACTTTTGGGGTTCCTGTTGCTTGGCGCAAACCTGCTCGGGGTCATCATCGCGCTGTTGGTCAGCCTCGCCGCAAGCAGCCGTATGCTCGCACCCATCGGGCAGATGATTTCGGCAGCGAACCAGATTGACAGCGCTACGCTGGACGCCAGGTTGGAGGTGCCGCAAGCGGACGACGAATTAAAGAGTCTTGCGCTGACGCTCAACAGCATGCTGACACGGGTATCCAATGCGTACCGCCAGCAAGGCCGGTTCGTAGCGGATGTTTCGCACGAGCTGCGCACCCCGCTTGCAATTATGCAGGGAAACGTGGACCTGCTCTCCCGCTGGGGTACGGAAGATAAGACCGTATTGCAGGACAGCATATCTGCGCTCTCCAAGCAAACCGCCTACATGAGCGGGCTGGTAGAAAATCTGTTATTTCTCGCCCGGAGCGATAATGAACAGTTCTCGCTCAACAAAACCCCGTTTTCCGTGGACGCGCTCTATACCGAGCTGGTGGAGGAACAATCCTTCATCGACAACGCGCATGTTTATCACAGCAGCGTTGTTCCAGTGGATGCGATTCTATTCGCAGATCGCGATAAAATCAAGCAGATGCTGCAAGCGCTGATCGACAACAGCGCGAAATACACGCCAGTTAGCGGCACCATCACGCTCGGATTTGCCCGCGAGGATAAAGCGGGGCGGTTGTTCGTGCGAGATGATGGCTGCGGCATGAATCAAGACGAATGTGAGCACATTTTTGAGCGATTCTATCGCGTTGATCGAGCGCGCGCAAAAGCAACCGGCGGCATGGGCCTCGGGCTCTCCATCGTGCTCGCCATTGCGCAATCGCACGGCGGCAGCGCGCACGCAGAAAGCGCGCCGGGAGCGGGAACGACCATAACCGTCGTGCTTCCGCAATAACCT
>CAYVAO010000202.1:0-4799 GCA_964448895.1 uncultured Christensenella sp. | reverse complement strand
AGTGAAATGATCGCAATAAATCCGGCTTTCGCAGGTTCGAAAGTCGGTTTTTTCATCTGAAAAAGCAAATTTGAGTCAAGCCGGTGCGATTTTTTCACTTGATCCATACGAGAATCCGCTTCATCCGAAAATATCCGACTATTATCAAAGAATTACCTATTGGCGCGGGGCAAAATATAGTTGATAATAAATGGGGCAGATTACACTTCTAAAAAACAACACAATCAGATCCTATTAAGAAGGGAAGATCCGATGTTCAAGGTCTTTCTTGTCGAAGATGAAATCGTGGTACGCGAAGGAATTCGCAAAAACATCCAATGGGAGCAGTACGGTTTCTCCTATGCCGGCGACGCGCCGGACGGAGAGCTCGCGCTTCCTTTAATTCGCCAAATTCAGCCCGATCTATTGATCACCGACATCAAAATGCCGTTTATGGACGGGCTCGCGCTGAGCGAGCTGGTTCGCAAGGAACTGCCGCACACAAAGATCGTGATCATCAGTGGATACGACGATTTTACGTATGCGCAGCAGGCCATTCGCATGGGCGTCGAGCAATATCTTTTAAAACCTATCATCAAGGAAAAGATGGTGGAGCTGCTTGTCACGCTGCAAAAGAAGATGGAGATGGAGCAGGAACAGCGGGAATATCTCTCTATGTTTCAGCGCGAGGCGCAGGAATATGAGGCGTTTTCGCGCAGACGGTTTTTCGAGCAGATCGTTACCGGCGGCTTAAGCGTGTCGGAAATTTCCGAAACCGCAAAATCGATGGAGATCGATCTCAACGCGCCGTGTTATAATGTTTTACTCTTTTCGCTCAACAGTGCCGAATATAACGGCAGCACGCCGGAAGGGTATACCGATGCACTCGCGGCGCTGCAGGAGCGCGTTACGCGCTACTTTATCGCGCACACGGAGCTGATTCTGTTTCGCTGGAATATTACGACACATGCCGTTTTGATCAAAGGCGACGCCGAGGAGATCAATTCACGCACCGCGAACTGCGTGTCTGGCATACAGGAGCTTTGCGCGCAGGCAGGGCGCGAGGTGGACTGGTATATCGCCTGCGGCACGCCGGTTTCGCGGCTCAGCGCGCTGCCCGCCTGCTTTTCAGAAGCGAGCCGTATCCTGTCCTACCGCTACCTTTGCCCGGAGGAGCATCTCCTCTCGGAAGAAAGCATCCAGAGCATTCGCTCTTCTCGCGCGACCACGAAGGAAATCGGCAAGCCGGAGGTCGATCAGGAGCGAATCCATCGATTCTTCAGCAGCGGAGCCGAAGGCGAGATCGACTCGTTTGTGGATCAATTGCTGCGCAGCGCGCGGGATGAACGATCCCTTCTCACCATGTTTTGCAGGTATTTGACCATGACGGTCTACTTTGCGGCGGCGGCTTATCTGGACTCCATCGGCTGCCATGCGGAGAGTTACTGGCCGCCGGAGTTGCGGCCAAAGGACAACATCTCCACGCCGGAGGAAGCGCGCGGCTATATGCGGCAAATCATGCTGCACGCCATTCATCTGCGCGACCGCGAGAGCAGGAAACAGCAGCGCGATCTATTGAGCAAAGCCATCGCGTTTATCGACGAGCATTACGCGGACGAGACGATTTCGCTGGATCGCGTCGCGCAAAAGGTGAACATCAGCCCGAATTATTTTTCCGCGATGTTCAGCCAGGAGATCGGCCAGACGTTTATCGAATACCTGACCGAAAAACGCATCAATGAAGCAAAGCGCATGCTGCGGCAAACGGAGATGCGCTCAAGCGAGATTGCGTTTGCGGTCGGATTCCGCGACTCGCATTACTTTAGTTTCGTGTTCAAAAAAGTATCGGGATGCACGCCCAGCGAATACCGCAGAGGGGACAAACGGTGATTGAAAGCGAAAGCTGGTCGACGAAAACCGCGAAGACGACCATGCAGAAAAAAATATGGAAGATGATCCTCATCGTTACGATACCGCTGATGCTGATCATCATACTCGTCGTCGGCATCGGGCTTGGCTACGGCCTTCAATACAACTCGATTTTAAACAACGTGACCACTGCGTCGGACTTTAACCGCGAGTTTACCGACAACATCAAGACAAAGATGTATTATTTCGTGATCGACAGCCAGTATTCGGAAGGCATGCCGACCGAAGAGGTAAAGTCTGCCGAGGCAATCGCGCTCAAACTCATCGAAACCACAGCGGAAAAAGACAGTCTTCGCGCCATCAACAGCGTTTTAAACCTTTGCCACAATCTGGAAGACAAGATGCAGGAGATCGCGGCTACCGAAGGCTACGATTCCCGCATGAGCCAGCTTAACGATAATATCTACGTCATGGCAGACCTGATTCAAGAGTATATGTACACCTACCTCTATTATGAGGCGGTGCATCTGGACGCCCTGCAGTCCACTATGATTACCAACATGGTGGTGCTGATGGGCACTGTTGTCGTGCTGGCACTGGCGCTATTGTTCTTCCTTTTGAGCTACTCGCGAAAACTGAGCAAGCGGATCGTAGATCCGATCGATATGCTTTGCGAACGCCTCGTTGCCATCGGGCGCGGGGGATTGTTGGTTTGCGAGCCGATTCAGGCGGATGTGGAGGAGGTGCAGCTGCTTTCGGACGGTATCGAGAGCATGGTCGGGCATCTCAAGCGCTTGATCGAGCGCAACACGGAGCAGGAAAAACAACGAAGACGCACCGAACTTGCGTTATTGCAGGCGCAGATCAACCCGCATTTTCTGTATAACACGCTGGATACCATCATCTGGTTGATCGAGTCGGGCGAAATCAGCGAGTCGGTCGCCATGGTGAGCAGTCTCTCCAACTTCTTCCGCTTCTCGCTCAGCCGCGGACAAAACGTGATCACGATTCAGGAAGAGCAGCAGCACATCCGCAGCTATCTTGAGATTCAGCATATGCGTTACCGCGACCTGATGGAATACGATATCGACATTCCGGAAGAGCTGAACATCTATATTTTGCCGAAGCTGACATTGCAGCCGTTGGTGGAAAACGCGCTGTATCACGGCATCAAGATTCGCAGAAGAAAAGGTTTGATTCGCGTCAGCGGTCGCGTGGAAGGCGAGCAGTTGGTGCTGGAGGTTGCGGACGACGGCTGCGGCATGTCGCCGGAGCGGCTGGAGGAACTCCGCGCGTCGTTGGTCAACGGCAGGAAAGAAGGCTTTGGCCTGCGAACGGTTCACCAGCGCATCCAGATTTTGTTCGGCGCGGAATACGGGCTTACGCTGGAAAGCGAGCCGGACGTAGGCACCAGAATACTCGTGAGAATTCCCATGCAAACGAGTGAAAAGGAGATGGGCGCATGAAGAAAACGCTCGCTGTTCTTTGTGGGTTACTGCTGCTGCTGACGCTGCCCACGGGTTGCGCAACGAAAAAGACGGACGGCTCGGAGGAGCCCGATCCGGCGGTCGGTAACCTGATCGTGGTCGGGTTTTCACAGGTCGGCGCAGAGTCGGAGTGGCGTGTCGCCAACTCGGAGAGCATGAAAAACGCTTTGAGCGAGGAGAATGGTTACGAGTTGATCTTCGACGACGCGAGAAACGAACAGGAAAATCAGATTCGCGCCATTCGTACCTTCATCCAGCAGGATGTGGACTATATCGTGTTCTCTCCGCGCGTCGAGACCGGATGGAATTCCATTTTGCAGGAAGCGCAGGATGCCGGCATCCCCGTCATCGTGATCGATCGCGATATTGAGGTAGCGGATCGCAGTCTGTATACGGCGTATATCGGTTCCGATTTCCGCAAGGAAGGCGAGACCGCCATCAAATGGCTGGAGCATTTTTTAGAGAAGGAAGGCAGAACGGAAGAACCCATCCACATTGTGCATATTCAAGGAACGATCGGCTCTTCCGCGCAGATCGGCCGCACTGCCGCGCTGGAAACAGCGCTGGAGCGAAACGCGAACTGGCAGATCGTGGCGCAGGAGGAAGGCGATTTCACCCGCGCAAAAGCGTATGAGGTCATGGGATCGATCCTCAAAGAAACCTCGGACATCGACGTGGTGTATTGCGAAAACGACGGCGAGGCGCTGGGCGCGATCGACGCGATGGAGGAAGCGGGGCTTTCCTGCAATGCAGACGGCGGCGTGATCGTGATCTCCTTTGACGCAACAAAGCTGGGATTAACATACTGCCTGGAAGGAAAAATCGCGCTAAACGTGGAATGCAACCCCCTGCAAGGCCCGTATGTCGCGGAAATCATACAGCGCTTACAGCGCGGCGAAACCGTAGAGCAGGTCAAGCACGTGGAAGAGACCGCGTTTGACAGTTTTACCATTACAAAAGCGATGATCGACGCGCGCGGATACTGAACCTGACGCAATTGCGATTCAAAGAGCTCTGAAAAGGGCTCTTTTTTGCGCCGATACCTGAAAAATTGTCAGGTGTTTTTTTACGCTTACCGTTCGAAAAATTACTACGAAAATCAAGTAAAATCAGACGATTTGGTATGTGCAGTTTGTAATCTAACCGGGTTGGTTCACATTCTTATCCGCTTGCTGTGAAGGCATTGGAATACGGTTGTCTATATGTTATAAGGATGGTGTTGGTCACATCTCACTTCATCGACCTACAATTCACATCTCTAAAATTTGAAAGGAAATCGGAAACATGAAAAAATTAGTTACATTGATCCTTGTTGCCATGCTCGCGATTGGTATGGTTGCTTGTGCATCGACCGCCGCGCCCGCCGCGACCGAAGCACCCGCCGCCGAAGCCGCCGCAACGGAAGCACCCGCTGCCGCGACGGAAGCACCCGCAGCACCCGCGCTGATCAAAGTCGGCATCATC
>CAYVAO010000201.1:0-4853 GCA_964448895.1 uncultured Christensenella sp. | reverse complement strand
CGTGGATGCGATTGGAGACGGATTTTCGGACGGTGCCGTCGATCGTGAGCAGGTTTGTGATGATGGTGGACGCGTTAATCGATACGCCGATGGCGCAGATATAGTCCGAATTTAGTCCGAGCAGCGTGCGATGGCGGCCCTGCCCGCTGGCTGCGGAGCCGGTTTCCACCAATAGATTTTCGTCCATGAGCTCGTTGATGATGTCCCCGATCGCAGCGGGACGATAGTCCGTTATCTCCGCAAGCTTCGTGCGGCTGATTGGACCGAGGGAGTGAATTAAGTTTAAAACGAGATATCTTCGATACTCTTTATAGTTTAAGAAGTTCACACGTATTCCCCGCCTTTTTATCTATTTTAACACAAGCGTAAAAAACTGCAATCAGCGAACAACGAAAAAGATTCAAATTTCGAAATAAGCACCAATTGAACACGAAGCGACCGATTTTAAGTAATTATGGAGCATATAATAACGATAAAGGAAATAAATATAATAAAATATAGGTAATTACGGTTTGAATACGTAAAAATAATTTACGAAAACAACAAAATAGTGTTGCAATCCTGATAGTGTGGTGATATCCTGTGGATAGAAAATTTGAAAAACAAATCAAAGGCGATTTCACAATAATTACGAAAACGGAATTAAATCCTCCATCAGCAGCGGTATCAATCGCTTTTAAACGTTAATCTTTTTCAGGAACGATCGATTCCATTAACCATCTAGAAACCCCATTCACAAATACCAGAAACGCACACGAGAAAAAAACAGCGAAATCCTCTTGAGTCTCGGCATTCTTTTACCTTACCGATTTATCGCCGCCGTGAGCGGCAGCGGATAAAGAAACAAAACGAGGAGGAAAAACACTACATGAAAAAGACCATTGCAATGCTCTTGGTTGCCTTGATGGCGGTTGGTGCACTGGTAGGTTGTACGGCAACGGCGCCGGCAGCAGCCACCAGCACGGAAGCCCCCGCCGAAGCAACCACGGAAGCGACAGCTGCGCCTACCGAATCGGTCGACCTGAGCGAGACCGGTACGCTGAAGCTGGCCTGGGTTGCCGGAATCGGCACGAACTCCATCTTCGAGTGCCCGTATACGGACATCAAGTGCCTCTACCCGAACATGCTTTTCAGCACGCTGGTTGAAGCGCAGCCCGATAGCACGTTTACCTGCGATCTGGCGACGGAATACACCGTTTCGGACGACGGCCTGGTTTACACCTTCAAGCTCAACCCTGCCGCGACCTTCTCGGATGGCACGGCTGTGACCGCGGACGATGTGGTGTTTTCTCTGAATACCGCCATCGCGTATGAAAAATCCTGGGTCAAGCAGTTCATGAAAAACATCGCCGGTGTTGCGGATGTGCTCGCAGGAACCGCGACGGAGCTCTCCGGCGTGAAAGCCATCGATGCGAATACAGTTGAGATCACCGAATCCATCGCGGACAACGGCCTTCTCTACGGCCTCGCGCTGAGCGCGATTCTGCCGGCCCACGCATTTGAAGGCGTTGCGTATAACGATGTGCCGACCTATGAAGCATTCTGGAGCAAACCGTTCGGTTCCGGCCAGTATGTGATCGATCAGGTCTCCTTCCCGAACTATTTCACCATGGTTCGTAACGACAGCTACTTTGGCGAACCCGCCGGTATCAAGAACGTACTCTTCACCAGCTATGATGCGGGCGGCAACGACGCAATCGTCAGCGCGACGATCGCAGGCGATCTCGACTTTATCTTCGGCGATGCGGTCAACGACAGCAACACCATGGGCAACATCGTAGCCCAAAATCCGGACATGGTCAGCGTCGTCGTTCCGTCCTCCTATACGCGTCAGTTCCGCTTCAACCTGACCGGTTCAACGGACGACCAGTATAACTCCTTCGTACAGGATGTCCGTGTCCGCACCGCGTTTGAGCTGCTCATGGACAAGGCCACCTGCGCCGCGTTCTACGGCGATCAGGCAAACGCCGCGATCACCATGATCAACCCGAACGACGCGCTCTTTGACACCTCGCTTACGCTGACGCCTTATGACGTTGCGGCGGCAAAAGCGCTGCTGGACGAAGCGGGCTACGATTACAGCAAGTCCGTCCGCGTGCTCTACTACTACAGCGATCAGACCACAGCGGATATCATGGAAGTGCTCCGTCAGGGCTTTGAGCAGGCCGGTGTGAAGTTTGAATCCTTCCTGGCCTCCGGCGACCTTGCCAACATCATCTACCCCCAGCGCAATTGGGACATGATCTACTCCGGCGGCGGTTCGGTTGCCGTTCCCGCTTACGGATATGCCCTGCTCGCGCCGGATGGCGGCAACTGGGATTCTCTCTTTGGCAATGTGGACGAACGCGCGGCGACCTATGGCGCTTCTTACAACCAGTTCCTCAGCGCGAAGGATGACGCAACCGCGAAAGCCGCTGTCATCGCACTGCAGGAGCAGCAGGTCAAGGATAAGTACGACATCGACCTCTACAACCTGAGCAAGATGGTTGCATACAACGGCGCGCATCTGCAACTCGACACGTCGATCTTCGCCGGCGACTATCAGCAGTCCAAAGATTATAAGTTTGCGGACTGGAAGTTGATCGGTTGATTTTCCACCAATAGGGAACTAACATGAAGATGGCGGGCGCTGGTAAGTGTACCGGCCCCGCCATCATAATGAAATGATGTTAGGGGGATGCGCGTGCTCAAATATTTTGGAAAACGGATGCTTTCGCTCTTGCCAAAGCTGCTGGTCATTTCCGCGATTATCTTCATCGGACTCCAGCTTTTGCCAGGCGATGCGATCACAAGAACGGTTCCGCCCGATCTCTATGCGCAGATGACGCCGGAGCAGTTGGATGCGCTGCGTGAGAGTCTGGGGTTGAACGCACCCCTGCCGATTCAGTATTTCCGCTGGCTGGGCAAGATGCTGCAGGGCGATCTTGGCTATAGCCTCGTCTCAGGCAGCAACATCTCCGTCATGCTGGCGGCGCGCCTGCCTGCAACGCTGGAACTCGTAGGCCTCGGCCTGTTGGTAGCCACCGTGCTGGGGCTGATTCTCGGCTACTTCTCTGCGGTCAAACAGAACACCCCGTTTGACTATCTCTGTACGACGTTTGGCATGCTCGGCGTCTCCGTGCCGGAGTTTTTTCTCGGCATGGTGGTGATCGTACTGTTTGCCATTCAACTCAAGTGGTTTCCGACCGGCGGCCGCATGGCGCCGGGGAAAGAAGCGTTTTTCGACCGGATTCAATACCTCGTGCTGCCGGTGCTCTGCCTGGGGACCGCGTATATCGCTACGATTATGCGCTATACGAGAGGCTCCATGCTCGACGTGCTCAATAAGGACTACATCACCACCGCGCGCAGCAAGGGATTATCCGAAAACAAGGTCAATTTTCGCCACGGGTTTCGCAACGCGATTATCCCGGTCATCGTCACCATCGTCTTTCGTCTGCCGATGCTGGTTGGCGGAACGGTGGTCATCGAAAGCGTGTTTAATTATCCCGGCATGGGCAACATGCTGCTTTCCGCAATCTCCGGCGGAGACATGCCCGTTGTGATGATATCAACGTTTATCATCGCGATCGTCGTGCTGCTCTCCAGTGTATTGGCGGATTTGATTACGGCAATGCTGGATCCGCGGATCAGGCTGAGCTGACAGGAGGAATGGGATGATGAGACAAAGTAAACACTCAACCCGTCCGAGAGCCAGAAAATCGAGCCTGGCGAAACGGAACCTTTATAAGTTTTTTACCAACAAGATGGCGGTTCTCGGGCTTTCTATCATACTGATTATGATACTCTCCGCGCTTTTCGCGCCGCTGCTTTCGCCGTATTCGCCGACGACGGTCGATCCGGCAAACCGCTACCTGCCGAGCTCGGCAGAGCATTGGCTGGGCACGGATCAGTTGGGACGCGATCTGCTCACAAGGCTGCTCTACGGCGGCAGAGTCTCCATATTTGTCGGTATGGTCGGCGCGATCTGCGCGGCGCTCGTCGGCAGCATATTGGGCTGCGTCGCGGGCTACTTCGGCGGCAAAGTGGACAGCGTAATCGTCTATATCTCCGAGATTTTTATGGTGTTTCCCCAGATTCTGCTGGTGCTGATTCTGGTCGGGTTCGTGGGCCAGAGCCTAAAGAACCTGATCATCATATTCACGGTCACCGGTTGGGCCAGCGTCTGCCGCATCGTGCGCAGCAGGATTCTTTCACTCAAAGAGGAAACGTTTGTCGAGAGTTGCCGCGCCAACGGCATCGGCGGCGCTTCCATCATGTTCCGCCACATGCTGCCGAACACGACAGGCCCGATCGTGGTCAATATCACGCTTGCGACGGCTGGCTTCCTGCTGCAGGAGTCCGCGCTGAGCTTTTTGAATATGGGCGTGCCGACCAGCATTCCGACCTGGGGCAATATCATCAACGCGGCGAGAAACATGAACGTGATTCAAAACTATCCGTTGATGTGGATTGCGCCCGGCGTATGCATCTGCTTGTTTGTCCTTGGCGTCAACTTCTTTGGCGACGGACTCCGGGACGTTCTGGATCCGACATAACGGAAGGAGGAGCGCAGGATGAATCAGGATCAAATTTTGCGGGTCAAGCACCTGCAGGTAAAAATAAAAGTAGGCCGCCGTACCGTGCACGCGGTCAACGACGTGAGCTTCACGCTCAAGCGAGGGAAAACGCTCGGTATCGTCGGCGAAAGCGGCTGCGGCAAGAGCGTCACCGCGCGCGCGATCATGCAGCTTTTGCCAAAGGCGGGCAGGATCACGAACGGTGAGATTGAATATTTCGGCGGAGAAAAGCCCGTGGAGCTAGCCTGCGGCAAGAGAAACAGCAGGATGCTTCGCAATATTCGCGGTGCGGAT
>CAYVAO010000200.1:0-4867 GCA_964448895.1 uncultured Christensenella sp. | reverse complement strand
TTGGTCAAATCTTCGCCGTCGAGCGCAACGAACCTGCGAAGGAAGCGGGACACCGCACGGTAACCAATCTCGTGCTCATGGGCAGCGGAGAGCCGCTGGACAACTACGAAAAAGTGGTCACGTTTCTCAACCGCGTCACCGCGCAGGACGGTCTTCGCATCAGCCCGCGCAACATCTCCGTCTCCACCTGCGGAATTGTGCCAAAGATCGCGCAGTTTTTACAGGATGCGCCGCATGTAACCCTCTCGATCTCGCTGCATGCGCATGACGACGAGACGCGCACTTCTCTCATGCCAATCAACAAGGTTTACCCGATTGATAGCGTGATTGCCGCTGCAAAGAACTATGCGGATCAAACAGGCAGACGCGTCGTGTTTGAATACGCGCTGATCGGCGGCGTCAACGCTTCGCTCGCGGATGCGGACGCGCTGGCAAGAAAGCTGCGCGGAATCATGTGCCACGTGAATCTGATTCCACTCAACCCCGTACCGGAGCGCGGCCTCAACGGCGTTACCCGCGCGGAGGCGGAACGATTTGCCGCCAGACTAACCGAACGAAACATCTCTGCAACCGTCCGTCGCGAGATGGGCACGGACATCGAAGGCGCTTGCGGACAGCTGCGCAGGAGGATTCTGCATGAAATACGCGGTGAAAACTGACATCGGAAAGCGCGTCCATAACGAGGACAGCTATCTGTTATCTGAAAAAGACGAGTTTCCGATGCTGTTCGTCGTTGCGGACGGCATGGGCGGACATGCAGCGGGTTCGGTTGCGAGCAAGTTGCTCGTCAAACAGCTCGAAATGTTCGATCGCATGGTGGAGCCGGAACGCGAGCTGGAACTGCTTCGTCACGCCATTGAATCCGCAAATCTCGGCATCTTTCACGCGGCGGAAAAAGACCGCGCTCTACGCGGTATGGGTACGACGCTGGTCGCCGCGCTCATCTTAGGCAAAGACTACATCGCGGCAAACGTCGGCGACAGCCGCATGTATCAATATAGCCAAAATCAGCTGGAAACCATCACGACGGATCATTCGCTGGTTGAGCAGCTGGTTCTCGCAGGCGCAATCACGAAGGACGAGGCCCGCGTACATCCGCAGCGCAATATCATTACGCGCGCGATGGGTGTCTCTCCCAAGGTAGACGTCGATCTCTTCGAGCGTTCCTGGAGCGCGGGAGACATTCTCATGATCTGCTCGGATGGATTACATGGCGCGGTGGAGGAAGACGATATCATCACCGTCCTCTCTTCCAATCGCTCGCTCGATAGCATGTGCGATGTGCTGATTCAGCTTGCGCTGGATAACGGCGGCACAGATAACATCACCCTTATCCTCATTCGACTAGAGGAAGGTGACGTTGCATGATTGCGCAGGGCACCATCGTAGGACATCGCTATCGCATCATAGACCTCATCGGCACCGGCGGCATGGCGCATGTTTATCGCGCTGTCAATCTCAGCTCCCGTAAAATCGTTGCGATCAAGGTACTCAAGGATGAATACCGCAATGACGCGGAGTTTTTGCGCCGTTTTGAGCGTGAGGCGCGCGCGGTACTGCATCTTTCTCACGAAAACATCGTTCGCGCATTTGACGTTGGCGAAACGGACGGTCTTCCTTATATCGTATTGGAATTTGTTGACGGCAAGACGCTGAAAGAAATTCTGGATGAAAACGGGCCGATGCCCGCACGCATCGCAGTCGCGCTCGTCGTGCAGGTGCTAGACGCGCTTGGCGCCGCGCACGCCGCGGGAATCATTCATAGGGACGTCAAGCCGCAAAACGTCATTGTGATGCAAAGCGGCAAAGTCAAGCTCATGGATTTCGGCATCGCGCGCGAGGTGGACGCAAACACTGTAACGTTTGCGGGCTCCACCGTGCTCGGTTCGGTGCATTATCTCTCGCCGGAGCAGGCGAAGGGGTTACCCGTTTCCGAGGGCAGCGATCTGTATTCCGCGGGCATCATGCTCTACGAAATGCTGACCGGCAGAGTCCCGTTTGACGGAGACAGCTCCGTTGCCATCGCGCTCAAGCACATCAGCGATATTCCTGTTCCACCAATCGAGCTGACAAACAAGGTGTCCCCCGCGCTCAACGATGTGATATTGCGCGCGTTGAATAAAGACGTCAATCGCCGCTACAGCACCGCCAGCGAAATGAGCGCGCATTTACGAAGAGCGCTCAAGGAACCGACCGGAGATTTTGCGCGGTTTATCCCCTCTTCCAAACCACAAATGCAGAAGAAGCCTTCTCAAAGCAAGAAGACGCATGGCGCTTTCAAAATCGGCCTTACCGTTGGCGCGCTGATACTCGCGCTGGTCGGTGTGTTTTTTGTGTTGCGGGATATCTATCAGAGTGAGTCGGACGACTTTGAGATGGTTCCGACGCTGGTTGATCGCTCTGTGGAGGAATCGAAGCAACGCGCGGAGAACTTTGGCTTTACATTTGAAATTCAGGATTACGAAAACAGCGATACGGTTGCAAGCGGAGACGTGATTCTCCAAACGCCGGAAGGCGGAACCAAGGCGCGGCGCGGTACCACCATCTACGGAATCGTGAGTCTCGGGCCGGCTGCCCCGATTGTTCCGAATTTGATCGGCCTTTCGCCGGATGAAGCGCGGCATACGCTTGAGGAAAGCGGGCTTGCGCTCGGCAACGTAACCTATCGCATCTCCGAGGTTGCTATCGGTTATGTCTGCGAGCAATCCCTCCCGCCGGAAACGGAGACAACCAACGGACAAGTGATCGATATCGTCATCAGCGCGTCTTCCGAGACGACGTTTGATATGCCGTATGCTATGGATTTACCCGTGAACCTAATTTTGGATCAGCTTCGTATCGCTTCCTTTAATAATATCTATGTGCGATATGCTGAAAGTAATATTGTGGAAGATGGCGTAGTCTATCTGCAAGATCCGCTGCCCGGTACGCAAGTTTTGCCGGAAGTGCCCGTTACCCTAACGGTCTGCGGTAAGCCTGACTATGCGTTTACCTCCGATATCGCGTTTAATCTCGACGTAGACAACAGCGGCACCAAGGTTTTCGCAGCCGTACAAGAAACCTACAACGGTCTCGCCTATTATCGTATTTTATACGAAGCAACGCTGGAAAAAGGCGAAAAAGTACCGATCTCTTTCACCGCGTCATCCGAAGTGGAAGGCACGCAAGAAGTTGTTTTGTTTAGCGACGGCGCCGTCGTGAAGCGTCAAGACTTCACATTTGCGGCGAAGGAATCCTAAATCGATATGCAAGGACGAATCATCAAAGGAATCGGCGGGTTTTACAATGTTTTGCTTGAGGGCGGAACCATCGTCACCTGCAAAGCGCGCGGGCGTTTCCGCAACGAAGGCGTTACCCCGATGGTCGGTGATCAGGTAGAAGTCTCGTTTCACGAAACAGGATTTGCGGCGATGGATGATATCCTCCCGCGAAAAAACGCGCTGCTGCGTCCGCCGGTCGCCAACATCGATCTGCTCGTGATCGTGCTCTCCGCGAGCATCCCCAAGCCGGATTTTCTTCTTGCGGATAAGTTACTCATTCAGGCGAAAACGCTTCAAATTGAGCCGTTGCTCGTGCTGAATAAGATGGACTCCGCAAAACCGGAGATCACCGACGAGTTTTTGCGGGATTATGCCGCTTTTCATACGCTTCTGGCTTCGTCCGCGACCGGCGAGGGGATTGACGCACTCAAGCAAGCGCTCACGAACCGCGTTTCTTGCTTTGCGGGCCAATCCGCAGTCGGCAAATCCTCGCTGCTCAACGCGCTTTTTCCGGAGCTTGCGCTGGAAACCGGCGGTCTGGCTAAAAAGACGGATCGCGGAAAGCACACCACGCGTCAAGCGGAGCTCTGGCCTTATCTAGGCGGTGCCGTACTCGATACGCCGGGGTTCTCACTGTTTGAAATGAGCGAGTTGGAGCAAAGCGCACTGGACGCGAGTTATCCTGAATTTGCGGGCGTTACTTCCGAATGTCGATTCGCAGGTTGCCGGCATGTCGCCGAACCGGATTGCGCTGTAAAAGCGCTGCTGCAAACAGGCAAGCTCTCACAGGGCCGCTATGCGCGCTATATCGAGATTCAAGCTGAAATTGAAGATAAACGCAAGCATCGTTATGATTAAGAGTCGGTCAATGCCTTTCACGCTCAGACAAGACCGCCGTATAAAGGAGAACAACAAGCATGATCAAAATTGCGCCTTCCATACTGGCCTCGGATTTTGCGAATCTTGGTCGCGACATCGCAAGCCTATCCGAATGGCAAGCGGACTGGGTTCACTTTGATGTGATGGACGGACATTTTGTGCCAAATCTTTCCTTCGGGCCGCCGATTCTCTCCGCGATTCGACCGCTGACCAAGCTGCCCATCGACGCGCATCTGATGGTGGAGGAACCGTCACGCATGATCCCGTGGTTCTTGCAGGCGGGCGCGGACATCATCACGATCCACGTGGAAGCGGAGAAGCATCTCCACCGCGCTTTGCAGCAGATACATGAAGCGGGCCGGAAAGCCGGCGTTGTCTTAAACCCGGGAACGCCTGCCTATATGGTGCGCGAAGTGCTGCCCTACTGTGATCTCGTGCTGGTCATGTCTGTCAACCCCGGCTACGGCGGGCAAAAGTTTATCCACGAGTCTGTTGCGAAAATCGCAGAACTACGGCAGATGATCGATGAGCGGGGACTTTCCACCGAGATCGAGGTAGATGGCGGCATCAATCCTGAGACGGCGAAGCTCTGCATCGACGCAGGCGCAACCGTACTCGTCGCGGGCAGCGCGGTTTTTCAAGCAAACGAGCCCGCGACTATGATTCGCGACCTTCGCTGCGGAAAATAGCGTTCAAAAATCTTACTACTAGTAAAAAAAGAGCCTTTC
>CAYVAO010000199.1:0-4870 GCA_964448895.1 uncultured Christensenella sp. | reverse complement strand
CAGCACATGCGAACCGACCACGTTCTTGGAGTCCACGCCGAAGATGCGCGCCGCGCTCCCGTTGATGGCCAGCATACGCTCCGCCGAGTCGAGCAAGATAAAGCCTTCGCGCATGTTTTCGGTGACCGCCGTAAACTCGCGCTGCTTTTCGGAAAGCGCCGCCATTCGGTTGATGATCTCGCGGCGCTGGTGCTCCATATTGGTCAGCAAAGGTGCGAGTTCGTCGTAGGCCGCGTTGCCGAGCGGATCTTCCAAATTGAGCGAATTGATGGGCTGTACGATGGTCTTGGCGGCATATCGCGCGAAGAAGGCGGAGATGACGAGGATAGCGAGCAGAACCAGCAGCATGGTCGGTACCATCGTGCCAACCATACCAAGCACGCTCTTTTGACTGCTTGCAACGCGAAGCACGCGTCCGTCTGTCAGAAGCCGCGCGTAATAGTAGTTTTTCATCAACTGCGTCTCAGAATAGCGGCTGCTTGTGCCGATTCCGTTCTTTTGCGCGTCGATAAATTCGGGACGATTTGCATGACTCTCCAGATTGGAGGCTTGCGCGTTGGAATCATAAACGACGGTTCCGTCCGTATCGATCAACGTGACACGGTCTTTGGAGGGCAAGCTTTTGAAGTATGCCGCTTCGTCGGTTGTTGCGTTTAATCCGCTCTTGATATAGTCGCTTTCGGCGGCTAACTCCGAAAACACAAGGTTCTCAAACGACCGGTACTGCGCGAGTAGAATCACCCCGCCGAGCAGCAGCGCCGCGATCAACGAGGAAAGGAATATATTCCAGAATATGCGTTTTCTCATGCAATGTGCTCCCAGTGTGTGAAAGAGTTGTTCTGTTTTGCAGCAAGCTTAGGCTTAGCTGCCCAATACGGCGTTTTTATTCGCCAAAACGATAACCAACGCCGCGTACAGTTTCGACAAATCTGCCGCAACTGCCGAGTTTGGTGCGAAGCGTTTGCACATGCACGTCAACCGTGCGCGTGCCTCCCTCGTAATCATACCCCCATACGGTTTCAAGAAGCTGCTCTCGCGTGTAAGCGCGGCCCATGTTCTCCATTAACCACGCAAGGAGGGAAAACTCCTTGTAGGTCAAATTGACGACTTGACCGGAGACGGTTACGGTATGTCGCGCGATGTCCACGACGAGTTCGCCATGCGTGAGGCGCTCCGCGCTCGTCTTCATACCGCTTCTGCGTAGTAATGCCTTGACGCGCGCAACCAGCTCCGCCATGCCGAACGGCTTTGCGATATAATCGTCCGCGCCAAGGTCGAGACCGGACACCTTATCAAACTCTGTCGACTTGGCGGTGATCATCATGACGGGGATCGAGGTCGTTCCCGCGTTGGCTCGAATTTTCTTCAGAATGGTGATGCCATCTTCACCGGGCAGCATGATATCGAGCAGTATCATGGAAGGCTTCTCGTCTGCACTAGCCGCAAAGAACGCAGCACCATCCGGGAAACCCTTGGCGGCGAGTCCCGTTTGATTGAGCGTATAGACCACCAGCTCGCGAATGTTCGCGTCGTCTTCCACATAATAGATCATAGCTCGGCACCCTTGTGAACGCCGGTGATGGAGTATTCTGCCCACTCGGCGATGTTTTGCGCGTGGTCGCCGATGCGCTCGAAATACTTCGCGATCATCAATAGATCGATCGCTTGCTCGCCGTTATCGGGATCGTGACGGATCAGGTCGATGAGCTCGCCCTTGATGGTGTCAAACAAATCGTCGATCACGTCGTCCATTTCGATGATGTCACGCGCGAGCGTAAGGTCTTTGTTGATAAACGCGTCGATGCTGCCGGAGACCATTTTGATGGAGGCTTCCGCCATCTGCGGTAGATGCTCCAGAGACTTGATGTATGGTTTTCCAGCAAGATAGATCACGATGCCGGAGATATCGGAGGCTTGGTCGCCGATGCGTTCCATGTCCGTAATCATCTTTAGCGCGGCTGAAATCAGGCGAAGGTCTTTTGCGACCGGCTGCTGCTGCAAAAGCAATTTCAGGCAAAGGGATTCGATATCCCGCTCCTTTTGATCCACCTCGCGGTCAAACGTGATCGCGTGGTTTGCGGCCTCCACGTCCTGCTTGATGAGCGCTTCGCTCGCAGACTGGATCGCGTGCTCGATCAGCGCGCCCATTTCGAGCAGCTCCTGATTCAATAGACGCAGCTGTTCCTCAAATGTAATTCGCATTAACCGAACCTCCCCGTAATATAATCTTCTGTGCGCTTGTCGCGTGGAATACTGAATAATTTCTGCGTGTTTCCGTACTCAATGATTTCGCCAAGCAGGAAAAACGCAGTGTTGTCGGAGATACGAGCGGCCTGCTGCATGTTGTGCGTTACAATGATTATAGTATATTTTTCCCGTAACGTCACGCAAAGGTCTTCAATTCTGCTCGTAGAAATCGGATCGAGCGCACTGGTGGGCTCATCCATCAGCACAACTTCCGGCTCAACCGCGAGCGCGCGCGCGATGCAGAGGCGCTGTTGCTGTCCGCCGGAGAGACCGAGCGCGTCTTTTTTGAGACGATCTTTGAGCTCGTCCCAAATCGCAGCGCCACGAAGAGACTGCTCGACGATATCGTCCAGCTTCGCTTTGCCACGAACGCCATGCGTGCGCGGGCCGTAGGCAACGTTGTCGTAAACGCTCATCGGGAAGGGATTCGGTTTTTGAAACACCATACCGACGCGCTTTCTCAGCATCGTCGTATCCATGTTGCCCTTGTAGATATCCTGACCGTCGAGCAGCACGTTTCCCGTGATGCGACAGCCTTCCACAAGGTCGTTCATGCGGTTGAGCGTGCGCAGAAGCGTGCTCTTGCCGCAGCCGCTCGGGCCGATAAAAGCCGTAATCTGCCGCTCCGGTATCTTCAACTCCACGTCTTTCAGCGCGTGCAGTTGCCCGTAGTACAGGTCTAAATTTGAAATCTCAAACTTGTTCATATCGTGTTTCCTTTAACATTCGTTTTCAGACGGTTATATCTTTCGTTTGCTGACGCGCTTTGCAAGGGAAGCGGAGAGCGCGTTGATACCGACGACGATGATCAAAAGCACCACCGCGGTCGCATACGTTTGATTGATGTAGAGTCCCTCCTGCGAGAGCGCGTACATATGCACGGAGAGCGTTCGCGCGGAGTCCATGATGCCGGAAACGGTGTCGGACGAGGTGCCCGCCGTATAGAGCAGAGCCGCCGTCTCGCCGACCGTACGACCGACGCCGAGGATAACGCCCGCGAGGATGCCTGGGATTGCATCCGGCAGAACTACGCGAAATACCGTACGCAGACGACCCGCGCCGAGGCCGAAGCTGCCCTCGCGATAACTATCCGGCACACTCATCAGCGCCTCTTCCGAGGTGCGCAGGATGACTGGCAGGATCATGATGGAGATCGTAAGCGCGCCGGAAAGCATCGAAAACCCGAGTTTGAGCGCGGTGACGAAAAACAGCATGCCGAAGAGCCCGTATACGATAGACGGAATTCCCGCGAGTGTCTCCGCGTTCATTCGAATGATACGTACCAGCTTGCTGCCGCGCTTGGCATACTCTACCAGATAGATCGCGGCAAAAACGCCCAGCGGGACCGCGATGAGCAGCGAAAGCGCCGTCATGAGGATCGTGTTGAGCAGCGCGGGCATGAGGGAGAGGTTATCGGTCGTATACTTCCACTCAAACAGCTTCCAGGACAGGTTTGGAATACCTTTGTAGAGAATATACCCAACCACGAACAATAGCGCGCCTACGGTGACGATCGTCGCAAAATAGACCAATATTCGAAGGAGAATAGCTGAAATTTTCTGCCGTTTCATGCTTTATTCCCCCTTTTGGTGAGTGAGAAGAGAAAGTTGATGATCAGAATGAAAACGAACAGCACCACCGCGGTAGCGATCAGCGCCTCGCGATGCAGGTCTGCCGAATAGCCCATCTCCATAACGATGTTGGTCGTCAGTGTACGCAGACCCTTTAATATGCCCTGCGGCATGCGCGGCTGGTTGCCCGCGACCATGATGACCGCCATCGCTTCACCGATTGCACGGCCTACGCCGAGGATTACGGCTGCGGTAACGCCGCTCTTTGCCGCCGGTAATATGATGGAAAACACCGAGTGTTCGTGGGTGGCTCCCAGCGCTAGCGCCCCTTCGTAGTAAGAAGGGTCAACTGCGTTTAAGGAACTTTCGGATACCGTGATAACCGTAGGAAGGATCATAATGGCGAGCACGATACTGGCGGCGAGCATGCTGCCGCGACCGCCGAGCATTGGGACGATCACCACGAGTCCGAAAAAGCCGTAGACGACCGAAGGAATCCCGGCGAGGAGCTGCACGGCGGGCTTGACCAAACCCACGACACGCCTACTGGCAAAGCGGGAGAGGAAGATCGCCGTCAGAACGCCGATCGGAACACCGAGCACCAGCGCGCCCGCGGTGACATAAAAGCTGCCGAGAATCATCGGCAAAATGCCGTAGATATCGTTTCCGGGCTTCCAAACCGTGCCAAAGAGGAACTTGAACACACCAATTTTCGCAATGGCAGGTACGCCGCTGACCAAAAGGAAAACAGTAATCAGCAGAACGGCTATAATACTAACGCAGGCGGCGGCGAGAAATAAGATTCTCGCCGCGCCTTCGCGTACTTGGTTATTTCGTCCCGCTGCGGTTTCACGCTTGAGGGAGTTTTTGTTATTCATCCAAGTCGCTCCAAGTCTTTGTTTTCGTTATTGCACTTCTGCCCAGTTGAGCATTTCTCCAACGTAGATCTGGCGGACCTGTTCAGCGGTGAGGCCGGAGATCGGGTTGTCGTTATTGACGATGATCGCGATGCCGTCGATGGCGATAACGGTCGGGGTAACGCCGGCGGAGAG
>CAYVAO010000198.1:0-4902 GCA_964448895.1 uncultured Christensenella sp. | reverse complement strand
ATCGGTAAAAAATTCACGCGCCCTGTACTCGCCGCATTTTAGAAACACACTCTAACATAAAACGCGCTGCCCGGTTTCAGGCGGCGCGTTTCTTTCGTAGTTGGAGAGTAGCGTTACTGTGATTCGTGCAAGAAGCGTTCCCAAACGGCGGGGATTTTGTCCTGAACGAATTTCGCGAATGGATGCTCCGCTTCCGCAATGGAAAAACTCTCAAGCAACTTCTCCATCACCACGCCGTGCCAAAGCGAGAGCTGATCCGGCGTAAGAGATTCGAATCGCTGGATCACGAGTTTTCCTTCCCGCTCACGCTGATAAAACCATTGCTGCAAATCGTCGATACGCTCACAATGAGCGACCTTTACCGGCATGGTCGAGAGACGAAGGCTTCGATGCGTCGGGAAGCGAAGCAACTTTTGATCATCCACCTCGCAGCAATAAAGGTAGCCGACTTTACCGGCAAACACATCGGAAAACGCGTTTCTCCAAACCTCGGTATAAGTGATCTTTCCCTGCGGATCATACCCGTACGGCACCCAGTAATGCGGGCGCTCCACCGCACGCGCCGAATAAAACGCCGCCGAAACGTCGTTGGTTGTGAAATACACATATGGGTTGCCGTGATCCGCGGTAAAGGGCTGCAGCGTTTGAATGCCGCCAATGGAGGAGCCGTGGTAGAGCAGAATGGACATAAACCCTCCCAGAACAGCAGAAATGATATGCTTTTGCTTGATTTTATCACGATTCTGTGTAAATAATAAAGAAAAAGATCGTCTTTCGATATTATTTGGGTGAATTTTAAATGCATACGAATCAAACAGCTCAAAATGGTTTGTTCACTTCAGAACACAACACGGTCTTTCGCGGGTAGCAAGACAGCTTACCATCCGATTTTTGCGAAAGAATCATGCGATTTTGTTGCAAGAAAACGCCACGGAAAATTCAAATTTTTCCGCCAAAGTGCCGGACGCATTATGCTATAATAGAAAAGTTAGGCGAGGATCAAACATGAAAACGACAGTTCGAAAACTGGATGGACTTCCAATCGAAGAGCCAATGCTGGACGAGGAAGGCATTCGCAGACAAAAAGAGCTAGCGGAACTTGCGGTAAAGGAGTATGAAACCTCCGGCAAGCTCACGGGAAAAACGCTCAACGAAAAAGTGATCGCATACGAAACGGATATCGCCGGGCATGTAATCGAAGAATAGCCGGACTGTTTCGCGCGCACAAGGCGCAACAAGGCTAGGAAAGGAGAACGCAAAATTGTCGTATACCAGCATTACAAAGGCGCTTGCCAGCGGCTTTTCGCAGTTCTTCATACAAGATATTCTCGATATCGCCATCATCACTGTCTTAATCTATAAACTCATCGTATGGACGAAGGAAACCCGCGCATATGAGGTGCTCAAGGGCGTTGGGCTTTTGTTTTTATGCTCGATTGTCGCGCAGCTTTTTTCGCTGACCATACTCAGCTGGCTGCTGGATTCGATATTGACTTCCGGCTCCATCATCATCGTTCTGTTCATTCTGTTTCAGCCGGAGATTCGCCGTGTGCTGGAAAAACTCGGTAGAAGCGGGAAGCGGCTTGGGAAAGGCTGGTTTGACGCATCCAGCGTGCAGCACACCGCGCTGATACGCGATATGCAGACCGCGATTCTCTCGCTTTCGCACCGTCGGGTCGGCGCGCTGATCGTCTTTGAACAAAAGACGGGGTTGGGCGATCTGGTCAGTACGGGTACTCGCATCGACGGCTTGCTCTCCGGCGCGCTGATTGAAAACATATTTGAGCCGAACACCCCGCTGCACGACGGCGCGGTGATCGTTCGCGGTTCAACGATTCTTGCGGCGGGATGCTTTTTACCGCTTTCGGACGACCTCACCGTCTCCCGCGAGCTGGGTACGCGGCACCGCGCAGCGCTCGGTGTTTCGACCGTTTCGGACAGCGTAACAATCATCGTCTCGGAGGAAACCGGCGCGATTTCGATCGCGCGGGATGGAAAACTCGTTCGCTATATCGACGCGAAGGCGCTCTCCAACGTGCTGGAAAGCCTGTTTTTACAGACTGGCAGTTCGTCCGCTTTCAGCTGGTTCAAGCGCAAACCATCGGAGGGGTCTCATGAACATTCCTAAAATCAACAAAGCAAAACTGGCGGCGGGGCTCAAAGGCTTCTTTACAAAGAATCTTGCGCTCAAGATTATCGCGTTTGTGTTTGCGATGCTGCTTTGGGGATATGTGCTGACGGATCAAAAACCGATGCGCGAAAAAGAGATTACAAACGTTACGACAAGCTTTGACGGCGAAGCGGAGCTGATTGCGCAGGGCTTTTGCGTTCGCGGCGATCGCTCGGAGATTTTGCAGGATGTTACGGTAAAGGTTCGCACGCAGATCACCAATTATGCGTATGTGACATCCAGCTCCATCATCGCCTCGATCAACCTTCGCAACATCAGCGAAGCAAGAGAGTATGACCTACCGATTCAGGCTTCGGTAACCTCGTCTCTCGGTGTTGTGCAGACGATTACGCCGGCTACGGTACAGGTTGAAATCGACAAACTGGTGACCAAGACGATACCAATTACAACGACGTTTACAGGAACCTTACCGGACGGATATTGGGCGGATATGGAAGCGCTCTCCACAACGACGCGATTGGATATTACCGGCCCACAGACGGATAT
Source organism: uncultured Christensenella sp. (assembly GCA_964448895.1). Classification (GTDB taxonomy): domain Bacteria; phylum Bacillota; class Clostridia; order Christensenellales; family CAG-138; genus UBA7703. Next base: position 2,225 of record CAYVAO010000198.1, on the reverse strand, counting down.
ATCAACTATTACGCACGGCGAGTGTGTAGTTGATTTAACGGATCGCATCAGTACGATCTACAGCACATATGATGTGAAGTTTTACGATAAAAACAACAACGTCGTTTCATCCGACATCATGATCGGCACATTGCCGACTTCAACGGTGCGATTGCCGATCTATCCTGTGAAAAATGTTCCGGTCGACGTGGATAACTCTTTGGTTGGAGCGGACAACCTCGCGGCAAACCACGAGATCATCAAAGCGGTCGCAACACCCGCAACGGTGCGACTCGTTGGCGATCAGGCGACGCTGGATCAGATCGACAAGATCACGATGGAACCCATCGCGGTCAACGGACTCGACAGCACGATGACGGTGAGCGGGACGCTGATTGTGCCGGATGGTGTGCGACTGATCGACAACACGACGGTTTCCGTTCTGCTGGAAGTACGAGAGATGGTCATATCGCAGACATTTGAGCAACTGGAGATTCAGGTACACGGCAACACGGGACGCGCGAATATTTCGCTCGGCATTCCTGCGGCGGATTTGACCGTCGAAGGACGTTATAGCTTGGTCAGCATGCTGTCTCGCAGCGATGTACAGTTGTTTGTCGACGTAACCGGACTCACGCCGGGCGTTTACAAGCTGCCGATTTCCATCCTTGTTCGGGACGCGGACGCAACGATAGCACTCACGACAACGCTCTCCGTTGCCGAGGTGACGGTTACGATCGACCAAAAGAAATAACCGATTCAAAAGCGCTTCAGCGGCGGGGCATCGGCTCCGCCGTTGTGATATTACGGGAGAAATACGCATGAAACTGCGCGTCAACAACATCAAACAACCGATTTCGGAAGGCGACGAGCTATTAAGTCAACGCATTTCGAACCTGCTTGGGTTAGAAAAACAGCAGGTTGCCGGATCACGCGTCTTGCGCCGCGCATTGGACGCGCGAAAAAAACAGGATGTCCACTTTTTAATCTCCGCGGTTGCCGAGGTGGAAGATTCTGCAGCCCGTCGGCTGCTTTCGCGCGCAAACCCGCATGTGGAGGCGTATGAAGCGCCGAAAGAGATAGAGATTGCCTCTGGAACGGAGGCTTTACGCGGGCGCATCGTCGTTGTTGGATTGGGCCCTGCCGGGCTCTTTGCCGCGCTGGAACTCGCAAAACGCGGTTATGCTCCGCTGGTGATTGAGCGCGGCGACGCAATCAAACAGCGCGCGGAACAAGTAGAGCGATATTGGACGACGGGGGAGTTGGACGAAAACTCTAACGTGATGTTTGGCGAAGGCGGTGCGGGCACGTTTTCCGACGGGAAGCTCACCTCGCGGAGCAAGGATGCGCGGGGAGATTTGGTGCTGCGCACTTTTGTGCGCTTTGGAGCACCGGAGGAGATTACGGCTGTTTCCAAGCCGCATATCGGTACGGACCGGTTGCGCGGCGTTGTCTCCGCCATGCGCCGTGAAATCGAGCGACAGGGTGGCGAGGTTCGCTTTCGCGCCACGTTGACGGGATTGACAATCCGCGACAACAGACTTGCTCAAATAACGGTTTCTTCTGCATCCGGAACGGAGACGATCGATTGCGCGGCGCTGGTGCTCGCCATCGGTCAGGGTGCGCGGGACACGTATCAAATGCTGTACGACACGGGCATCGCGATGTCGCCCAAACCGTTTGCCGTCGGCGTTCGTGTGGAACATCCACAGAGTATGATCGACCGCGCGCCGCTAGGCGAGCTCGCGGGGCATCCGCGGCTCGGCGCTGCGGAATACCGGCTTACCGCGCAGAGCGGAGAGCGTGGCGTATACACCTTTTGCATGTGCCCCGGCGGAAACGTGATCGCAAGCGCGTCCGCCAGCGACGAAGTCGTGGTAAACGGCATGAGTAACTTTGCGCGCAATGCCGAAAACGCAAACGCCGCGGTCGTGGTGCAGGTTTATCCAGACGATTTTGAGTCCGATGCGCTTGGTGGTATGCGCTTTCAAAAGCAGATGGAGCACACGGCGTTTCTCGCCGGTGGCTGCAGCGGCGCTGCGCCCGCGAGTACGCTCGGTGCGTTCTTACGAAAAGAGACGCCGCGCGGGTTTGGCGGGGTTACGCCTTCCTATCGTCCTGGGGTTGCCTGTTGTGACCTGTGGAGCGTTTTGCCGCCGTTTGTGGCGCAGGGCGTCGCAGAGGGCATGCAGGCGTTTGGCAGACAGCTAAGAGGCTTTGATCGCGAGGACGCGGTGCTGACAGGC
>CAYVAO010000197.1:0-4908 GCA_964448895.1 uncultured Christensenella sp. | reverse complement strand
CATGCCGGGAATGATCAGGCTGAATCCACAGATCACTCCGCAGTATATATACCAGCCAAAGGATGGCGTCACCGTGGGCTGCGTGCTGAATTTGAGCGTATAGAAGAACGCAAGCAGCACGGCGGTGCTGATGATGAGCGCAACCCACATCGACTTGGTACGGCCGTTCTTGCTCCCTTCTTGAAACAGCGACGGAAACGTGCCGAGAATCAGCCCGATAAACAGGCTGATGACAACCGTTGCGTTGATGGAGAGCACCTTGGCAATCGCGCCCGCGAGCCCGAGAAAACCGATTGCCCAGCCGATGGTAATCGGAATGAACATCTTCCAATAGAGTTTGATGTTCTGAAAGGGCTTTGCGAGCACCGCCATCATTGGCTGATAGATGCCAAATGCGACGGCGAGCACGCCGCCGGAGATGCCGGGCAGAATTGCGCCTGCGCCGATCACCGCGCCCTGAATGACGCGAATGAGAAATACTTTTAACTGATGTAGCCCAAGTGTCTTTTGTTCTTGCATTCGTCCTGTTCTCTTTCCGCTTTTTCACTCGTTTTTCGTATGAATCACGATTATTATATGCGCAATTCGGTTGCATCACAACAAAATACACGATCGTTTACATTTTGTCTCAAATAAGTGTCTGTCAGCATTTCACTGCCCCAACCGATCTCTCGCCAGAAAATAACAAGAAACCCGTTGAAACCATCGTCATCTTGCAAGAAAAAGCACGCATATGATATAATGCGTTGATTTAAACAATGGGGAGATTTGGATTTGTTTACTGCAAACGGAAATTACGCGAAGCTCCACGGAAGTTACCTGTTCTACGAAGTCGGAAAGCGCGCGGCCGCTTTTGCCAAGGAACACCCCGAAGCGCAGTTGATCCGCATGGGCATTGGCGACGTGACACGTCCGCTGGTTCCCGCTGTGGTCGAAGCCATGCACAAAGCGGTAGACGATATGTCCCATGCCGAAACCTTCCATGGTTACGGTCCGGACTTTGGATATGAGTTTTTACGCGAGGCGATCCTCCGGCGCGACTACACCGCGCGCGGGGTCGCGCTCGATCTCGACGAAATCTTCGTTTCCGACGGCGCAAAGTGCGACGTTGGCAACATTCAGGAGATCTTTTCGCAGGACTGCGTGGTCGCGGTCACCGATCCCGTCTACCCCGTCTATGTCGATACAAACGTCATGAGCGGCCGCGGCGGCAACTATGACGAGCAAAAAGGCGGTTACCAGAAGATCGTCTACATGCCGGGTTCCGAGGAAAACGGTTTTGTCGCGTCCCTGCCCAAAGAGCGGGTCGACGTGATGTATCTTTGCTTCCCCCATAACCCGACGGGCGTTACGCTCACCACAGACCAGCTCAAGGTCTAAGTGGACTATGCCCGCGCAAACAAAACACTGATCCTCTACGATTCCGCTTACGAAAGCTATATTTCCGAGCCCAACATTCCGCACAGCATCTATGAGGTGGAAGGCGCTAAGGAATGCGCCATCGAGTTCCGCTCCATGTCCAAGACCGCCGGCTTTACCGGCACTCGCTGCGCGTATACCGTCGTTCCAAAAGCGCTCGTCTATCAGGACAGCCTCGGCAACGAAGTGCATCTAAGAGATCTCTGGGCGCGCCGCGTCTCCACAAAGTTCAACGGCGTTTCCTATATCACCCAGCGCGGTGCGGAAGCGGCCTATAGTCTCGAAGGCAACGCGCAGATCATGGGCGTCGTCGCGGACTACATGGAAAACGCGCGCATCATTCGCGAAGGCCTCCAGAAGGCTGGCTACACCGTATTTGGCGGCGTCAACGCGCCGTATATCTGGCTCAAGGTGCCGCACGGCGACAGCTGGCGTTTCTATGACGAGCTGCTTTCAAACTATCACATCATCGGTACGCCGGGCGAAGGTTTCGGCGCGGCTGGCGAAGGATATTTCCGCATGACGGCGTTTGCCACGCGCGAAAACACGATTGAAGCGATGGAGCGCATTCAGAAAGGTTCCCTATGACGAAGATCATCGCCTTCGAGGGCATTGACGGTACGGGCAAAACCGTTCAGCTTCAGCGGCTCTATGAGCGGCTGACGGCGGGCGGTCGTTTCCGCGTTAAAACGCTCTCGTTTCCGATGTATGACACCTTCTTTGGCGCGGAATGCGGTCGGTTGCTTTCCGGCAGCGGCGGCGTGCGCGCAAACGAGGTGGATCAGCGCAGCATGGCGCTCTGGTACGCGCTGGATCGCTTTGAAGCGTTTCGCGACTTTGACTATTCCGACGCGGATGTACTCCTCATCAACCGCTATATCCTAAGCAACGCGGTCTACCAGTCCGTTCGCGACCGCGACCTCGGCAACCCCGATTTGCTGGATTTTGTCATCGCGCTGGAACATGAGCATTTTCGTATCCCCCGTGCGGATGCGCACATTGTGCTGGATATGAATCCCGAGAACGCCTCGGAAAACGTTGGTAAAAAAGGCTTTCGGGACTATGTCGGCGATCAGCCGGATATCTACGAAGCGCTGCCGGATATTCAAAAGCGCGCAAGGCAAAAATATATCGAGTACGCAAAGCGCATGCCGGAGATTCACATCATCCCCTGTATGGAGCAAAACAAACTCAAGAGTATCGAAGCAATCGGCGAACTCATCGACGCAGAACTCGTATCTCTGCTTTCAGATTAACTGGATTCAATCCATCCGCTCTGCGATCACAGGACCGGATGCTTGAACATATGGTGCTTACAATTTTTATAAAGGATTCAATTAGGAGGTAAACAACATGCGTAAAATTGGTATCCTCACGGGCGGCGGAGACTGCCCGGGTCTCAATGCGGTTATCCGCGGCGTCGTCGAAGAATGCGCGGCGGCGGGCATAGAAGTGTACGGCTGGTCGGCAGGCTGGCGCGGCGCGCTGACCGGCGAAGGCCGCTGGCTCTCCCTCAAAGACGTGGAAGGCCTTCAGACCAAGGGCGGTACGATTCTCGAAAGCAGCCGCACCAACGTCATGAAGGAAGAGAACGGCCCGGAGCGCGTACGAAAAACCCTCGAAAGCCTCGGCCTAGAAGGCATGGTTGCCATCGGCGGCGACGATACGCTGGGCGTAGCCAACAAGCTCACGAAGATGGGCATGAAGATGATCGGCGTACCGAAGACCATCGACAACGATCTTTCCTGCACCGACTACACGTTTGGTTTTGACACGGCGAGCAACATCGCCATGGAGTGCATCGATCGACTCCACACCACCGCGGCTTCCCACGCTCGCTGCTTCGTCGTGGAATGCATGGGCCGCCATACCGGTTGGATCGCCGTTCAGGCAGGTCTTGCCGCAGACGCGAACCTGATCCTGATTCCGGAATTCCCCAAGACCTTCGACGAGGTCATGCAGGTCATCCGCGCCCGTTATGTCAAAGGCCAGCGCCACACGATCATCGCGGTAGCTGAAGGCTTTGAGCTCAAAGGCGAGACGGAAGAGAACGTCGGCCTCGACGCGTTCGGCAACAAGCTGTTGCTCGAAAAAGAAATCGCAAAGACGCTCTCCGACCGCATCGAGAAAGCCATGCGCGCGGATACGTCTCTCGACGAAAAGCGCAAGTACTTCGAGTGCCGCTCGGTCGTGCTGGGACACATTCAGCGCGGCGGTTCCCCCTCCTGCTTCGACCGCGTACTCGGCACGCGCCTTGGTTTCAAGGCGGGCGAGCTGGTCGTCAACGAGCAGTATGGCAACATGGTCGCTCTTCAGGGTACGGCGATTGTCACCGCCGACCTCGACAAGGCCGTCACAGAGCGCAAAGAAGTGGATTGGGATTTCTACAATTCCGTTTCGATCCTCTTCAAATAACTTACAGGTACAAACAAACGGGCGGGGTTTTCCCCGTCCGTTTTTGCTTTGACTCTTCTGTTTTTTTCGCACGTTCGTCTGCGCTCTATTCCACCTCATGTTCTAGCACACGCCGGAACTGCGTTTCGTAAAGCTCGCGATACACGCCGTCGTGCTCCAGCAACTCCTCGTGGGTGCCCTGCTCGGCAATCACGCCATCGCTCACGACCAAAATGCGATCCGCCGCGAGCACGGTCGAAAGCCGGTGCGCAATCACAATGCTGGTGCGACCATTCATAACCGACTCCAGCGCGTTTTGAATCGCGTTTTCGGAGATCGAATCCAGCGAGCTGGTCGCCTCGTCGAGTATCAATATCTTCGGGTTCTTCAGCACTACGCGCGCGAGCGAGAGCCTCTGTTTTTCTCCGCCGCTGAGCTTGAGTCCGCGGTTGCCGACCAGCGCGTCGTAGCCAAGCTCCTGCGAGACAATGAAATCGTGAATGTTCGCGAGCTTACAGGCTGCTTCCAGCTCCTCCTGCGTCGCGTCCTCTTTTGCGTAGAGCAGATTCTCCCGAATCGTTCCGTTAAACAGATATGCGTCCTGCGTGACAACACCGATATTCCGCCGCAGATACGCAAGATCAAAATCCCGTACATCGACGCCTTCAATCGTAACCGCACCCGCATTCACATCGTAAAGCCGCAGGAGCAGATTGACGACAGTCGATTTCCCCGCGCCGGAAGGGCCTACGATGGCATACATCTTGCCGGAGGGAATCGTAAAGCTAACGTCCTTTAGAATTGGCTCCTTTTGCTCATAAGCAAACGTAACATGGCGATACTCGATATCCGTGCGATTCAAGTCCGGCTTAACCGCGTCCGGCTTGCTCTGGATCGTGACCTCTTTGTCATAATAGTCGAAGATACGCGTAAAAAGCGCGAGCGAGCGCGTAAAATCTACGCCAAGATTCAAGAGCGAGTTGACCGGCCCGTAGAGGCGATTGACCAGCGCGATCATCGCCGTGATGGTTCCGATGGTCAGCGTCGCGTCACCGTGCGATATCATCAACCAGCCGCCCGTAAAAGAGCTCAACA
>CAYVAO010000196.1:2858-4917 GCA_964448895.1 uncultured Christensenella sp. | reverse complement strand
CTCCAGTGCCGAAGATTATCCGGATGTCGACGAAGGTTTTTTTGGTGATGGTTGGAGTCGAATTCTCTTCTGCTACGACGAGAATGGTATTGTTGAATCTATGGCGTATCAACCACCGGCTTTCTATTAATTAAGCAAAACGGAGCCTCACCACTCCGTTTTTCTCGTGCCCATCATTGCGTGATCGATGTATCCGTTCACAACTGCCCTGCGCGCGAAAAGGCCGCCGGAAAACCGGCGGCCTTGTGTATCCTTACGCTTTAGATCGTTACAGAACGAGGCTCGGCGGTGCGTACATCCGCGTGCCCAGCTCCTGATCGAGCATGTAGAGCCCCTTGCTGTCCGTGCCGAAGAGCTCCATTTTCTTGATGTTGTCCGAGGAGTTCATCTCCTCCTCCGCCTGCTCCTTGACGAACCAGTCGAGGAACTGCATTGTGCGGAAGTCCTTGGCTTCGTATGCCGCCTCGTAGATCGTATGGATCGACGCGGTCACGAACTGCTCGTGCGTGAGCGACGCTTTCAGCGCGTCCATGTGCTCCTTGAGTACATCGTCCGGCTTGCCAATGGCCTCAAACGTCACCTTGATTTCGTTATTTTGCATGTACTTGATGAACAGCAGTGCGTGGTCGCGCTCCTCCTGTGCCTGTACGGTGAACCAGTTGGCGAACCCTTTGAGGCCCTGTTCTTCATAGTAGTTTGCAAAGTGCAAATATAAATACGCGGAATAGAACTCCTTCGTGATCTGTTCGTTTAACAGTTTCTTAACTTTGTCGGTAAACATCGTTCAAATCCCCTTTTCTCTGAATTTTCCGTTTGCTTTTTCGTTCTTTTTGTATATCATGAGTATAGAGGTTCTAACCACAGTTTACCGTGCTTTCATCACAAAAACAACAGATATTGTAAGAAATTCAATGATACGTGATTTAAGCACAGATAGCTGATTTTATTGTGTTATACTGAATTCAAAAGTGAGGAGTTGATTGTATGCAGTACGTGAAACTCGCTGGCGTAAACGACGTAAAACCCGGTGAAAAGAAGAAGATTGTGCTCAACGACAAGACCATCCTGCTGATCAACGTAGACGGAGCGTTCTACGCGCTCGACAACCGCTGCCCGCACATGGGCGGATCGCTTGGAGACGGCGATCTCGAAGGCGTCACGCTCACCTGTCCGCGACACGGCGCAAAGTTTGACGTCCGAACCGGCAGATCCGTTGGAAATGCAAAGCTTGCGTTTCTCAGCGTAAAGGTCGGCGACGCAACCCAGTTCCCGCTCAAAGTCGAGGGAACGGACATTCTCGTGGAACTGCCGGACTAACGTACATAACTTGACCCATCAACAAAGACAAACATCGATCAATCAATTGAAAGAAGGATTTTTATTATGAAACAGAATGTTGGAAACGTGGATCGTTGGATCCGCATCGTACTCGGTGTAGCAATCCTGAGCCTGCTCGTGTTCCTGAACGGCCCCATCCGCTGGATCGGACTCGTCGGATTGATTCCTCTGGTAACCGGAATCATCAACTTCTGCCCGATTTACGCGTTGCTTGGCATCAGCACCAAGAAGGATAGCAAGTAAGAACTCATCTGTTTTGTATGTAGCCCCTCGCCGGTTTGAACGGCGGGGGGTTTTGATTTGTAATACGCTCGGCAAGATAATTTTACGCAATTTCTATTGCCTCACCACGCGAAGTATGTTATGATCCAAAAGATTTGAAATGCATTGATCGGAGGGGGAAATTTTGGAGCATATTATCGAAGTTTCCGGCCTGCAAAAGTCGTATGGCAGCGTCCATGCGGTCAAAGGGCTGGATTTTTACGTGGAGAGCGGTAAAATCTTCGCGTTTTTAGGGCCGAACGGCGCAGGCAAGTCGACCACCATCGACATCATCTGCACCTTTCTACAGTCGGACGCGGGCAAGGTCGTCGTGGACGGCAACGTGCTCGGCAAGGACGACAACGCGATTCGTTCGAGCATCGGCGCGGTCTTTAAGGACGGTCTGCTCGATCCGCTCCTCACCATCCGCGAGAACCTGAGCATCCGCGCGGGGTTCTAC
>CAYVAO010000196.1:0-2848 GCA_964448895.1 uncultured Christensenella sp. | reverse complement strand
CGGCATCATCGAGATTCTCAACCGCCCCTATGGCAAACTCTCCGGCGGACAGCGCCGCCGCTGCGACATCGCGCGCGCGCTGGTCAACACGCCGAAGATTCTCTTCCTCGACGAGCCGACCACCGGCCTCGACCCGCAGACGCGCAAGAGCGTTTGGGAGACCATTACGAGCCTCCAGCGCGAAACGGGCATGACCATCTTCCTCACCACGCATTACATGGAGGAAGCGGCGGAAGCGGACTACGTCATCGTGATCGACAACGGCAGCATCGTCGCCAAGGGCACGCCTTCCGACCTAAAAGAGCGGTACACGAGCGACAAGGTGACCCTCGTCTCCAAGGAGCCGGAGGCGCTCGCGGCCAAGCTCACCGCGGACGGGCTCGCCAATTCGGTCGTCGCCAACCGCGTTGCGGTGCCGATTCCAAATACGCTCGCCGCGCTGCCGCTGCTGGAGCGCTATAAAGATCAGTTCACCGGCTTTACGGTCACAACAGGAACAATGGACGAGGCGTTTATCGCCATCACCGGAAAGGAGATTCGCGAATGATTAACTTTACAAAGCGCAACCTCCTTGTGTTCTTTAAGGACAAGGCGTCCGTGTTCTTTTCGCTGTTGTCCGTGTTCATCATCATCGGCATGTACGCGCTGTTCCTCGGGGACGTGTGGACGAGCGGCATGACGGATATCCCCGGCGCGCGCTACCTGATGGATAGCTGGATCGTCGCGGGGCTCGTCGCGGTTACGTCCGTCACCACCACGATGGGCGCGTTTGGCACCATGGTTGAGGACAAGTCCAAGAAGATCATCAAGGACATCCGCTCCTCTCCCCTTCCGCGCGTGAGCATTGCGGGCGGCTACATCCTCAGCGCGTTCGTCATCGGCGTGATTATGTGCGTCGTCGCGCTCGTGCTCTGCGAGCTGTACATCGCTTCCGGCGGCGGCACGCTGCTGCACGGCATGCAACTGCTCAAGGTCTTCGCGCTGATTCTGCTCTCTACGTTTTCGAACACGGCGCTGGTGCTGTTCTTCGTTTCGTTCTTCCAGAGCAACAATGCGTTCTCGATTGCGAGCACGATCATCGGCACGATCATCGGCTTCATGATGGGCATCTACATTCCGGTCGGGCAGTTGCCGGAGGGGGTGCAAATGGTCATCAAGCTCTTCCCGCCGTCGCATAGCGCGCTGCTGTTCCGGCAGGTGATTATGGAGGACGCGCTCAAGGCGAGCTTCGGGCAGGCGCCCGCGGGCATGCTGGAGGAGTTCAGCTCAATGCTGGGCGTGTCGTTTAAGATTGGGGACACGGCGGTTACGCCAATCATGAGTATTGCGCTGCTGGTTGGGTCGGGGATCATCTTCCTTGCGCTGGCGATTCTGAATCTCTCCAGAAAGAAGAAGTAACGACGGATTTGGGTGTTTGTTGCCCCCGCTGGCGGTTGTCGGCGGGGGATTATTTTATTTCATTTATTACACTACATTTTTAATATTTGCATGCTTTTGTAGTGTAATTATTACACTACATCTTATTGCTTTATTCGTTATTGTAGTGTAATATAGTATCAGATTGCAAGATAGAATGAGAGATAAGGAATACGCTCAAAGGAGGCGAATAAGATGAAAGTGGACAATGGTTCCGTCATAGTAGGCGTACTGCAAGATGAACTTGACCGCAATCGCCGCATGCAAGCGCGATATCAGCAAGAAATCTGTCAATTACCGAAAGGTTCCTTGTACTTGCGCAAGATCAATCAACAGCAGTATTATTACCTGAATTATCGTCAAGATAGCAAGGTTATTGCAAAGTATATCGGTAAGAAGGACGATGTAAAGGTCGAGCAAATAAAAAAGGGATTATCGGAACGCAAGCATTACAAGGAGTTGCTGAAGAAATTGAGCAGCGAGGAAAAATGGCTGCTGAAAGCGCTGGCGTAAGTTCTATGAATCAAGAACAACAACAGGCGTTTTGGGATACGATCGAAACGTTACACGAACTGGATATCCTTCCGTATATTATGCTCATTGGCTCGTGGGCGGAGTTTCTTTACCCCTACCTATTCGATTCGGAGTTCGAACCGAATATTCGTACGAGAGATGTCGACTTTTTCTATCGAAATCTGAAATTGCCGGATAAGCCAGTTCGATTTGTCGAAGCGATGAAGCAAAATGGTTTTCTTTATCAAGTCGACACGATTTCGGAAGTAGCAAGATTTTATAAAGAAGATTTGCTGGAAATCGAATTTCTGACTAAGGTGATCGGTTCAGGTTCGCAGAGCGTATATCTGATCAAAGGATTGGGGATTAAGGCGGAAGGACTTCGAATCATCAACATTTTAGATGATTACGCAACCGAAGTAACGTGTAACGGCTACACGATTACGGTTCCGTTGCCCGCTGCATACGTCGTTCAGAAGCTGCTTGCGAACCCAACCCGCGTTCCTGCCAGCAAGAAAGAAAAGGATATCGCTTCCGTTATCAATCTGCTGGATCATATCAACGCAAGCGAACAACATCGGAAGGACTTGAACCTTGTTCTATCTGGCTTAACTGAGAAACAACGGAGTGTTTTGGATAAGGTAGTAAAAGAGAACGATATAAAGCTAGGTTTGTGAAGTAGATAACTCGATTGAGCTTCTTTGAGTTGCCCCCGCTGGCGGTTGTCGGCGGGGGTGATTCCTTTTTGGGGAACGCGAAAAATCCTCTCTCGCGCTGGGGATTACTAGGTGGTATAGTGAAAGAAATGAGAATGCGGAGAGGTAAACTCTATGTCGAAGATTCTTGATTGGATTAAGAAGCATGTTTGGCAAACGATTCTAATTGGACTTGCTGCTTTCTTTGTACCACTAATCTTGGT
>CAYVAO010000195.1:0-4919 GCA_964448895.1 uncultured Christensenella sp. | reverse complement strand
TTCTTGCGGAAATATTAGAATTCAACCAACGTACACCGTGTCTCTTTCCCCTCCTGCTCCACGCGATAAAGCCGGTAGAGCGCGGGGTCGATGCTCGACGCGCGCATGATCTGCTTTGCTTCCTCGATGGTCTCGTTCTTCAGGCGCAGGGACATACCGCAGCTCGCGGTGATGCTCCTCAGCGTCGGCATCACGACCGCGCCGCAAGAGGAGAGCAGTCGCTGCGCCGCAATCGCCGCGTGCGGAGAATCGAACGCAAAAAGCCAGTAGCCTTCCATTTTACAGCGTAATCACCTTGTCCGCGCGCTGCATCGCGCTCATGATGTCGTACATATTGCTCACGGTGCCGACCTTAAGCCGATCCGCAATCCCGTAGTAGTTCAGGCAGGTTCCGCAAACCAAAATGATGCTGCCTTTTTCCAGCAAGGTCATCAGGCTATCGATCACCTGCTGCTCTTCTCCCGCGGGCAGCTTCACGCCGTCGTTCATAAAGAGAACATAAGCCGGCACGCTGTCGCCCTGCGCAAGCGTATAAAGCGCCATCTTCATGAGATTGTATCCCAGCTCTCGATCGCCGGCGCCGACGACGTCCTTACCGACAAACACCGCATATCCGTTGCCCGTAGTCGGGCAGGCGATAACCGGGTTTTCGACAACCTTTCCTTCTCCGGTGAGGCGAACGTACCAATCTCCGCCGCTTTCGCCGCTGGCGACGCTCATCCCCGCGGAGTTACCAAGCCGCGTGAGGTTTTCCACCGCCGTACGGTTATCGACCAATACGGTTAAATCGCGGCAACCGCCGTCGATCTCCTTTTTCGCCATGATCACAGGCTGCGGGCAGGCCTTGCCTCTTGCGTCAATCTGCATCGCTACATTACCTTTCCGGAACGCGCCGATTCGCGGTGGTTCACTCTTTCATTATTCTAGCAAAAGATCACGCTCTTGAATAGAGCGCCGCCGCTCGCAATTGTGATTTTTGCGCAAAAAAGCGCCCCCGCGTAAACGGGAGCGATAGAGAAAGTGTCGTTCGTAATTCATTGCCAAATTTTGAAGCAGTTTATGGTGTTCAATTTTTTTCAATATGAACGAACTCCGCTCAAAACAGAACCGGCGCCGCTTGAAATGCGACGCCGGCTGATACGATCATGTGTATTCCTGTAATCAGGACCTTAATTGATGATTGTTCGATCTGCTTCAGGCTGCTTTCTTTTGTTTGACAAGCGTCTGAACGCCTTCGATCACAAGGAAGATTGCCAGGATGACGAGCAATGCGCCGAATACCAGTTGCAGCCAAACCGCAATGTCCGCCCCGCCTGCAGCAATTGCGTTCAATTTTGCGATCACCGTCATGATAAGGCTGGTAAGCGTAACGATGATCATAAACGCCATCGGGATAAAGAACATTTTGTTCTTCTTACCGATGTTGCCAAGCCAAGCGGCGACCGCGAGAAGCGCCAGACCGGCCAGCAGCTGATTGGCAGCGCCAAACAAGGGCCAAATCTTCGCATAGCCGCTCTTTCCAAGCCAAACGCCGATCACAACCGTAATCAGGGTCGCAATGTACGGATTGGCCAGAATCTTGCGAATGCCCTTCGCTTCTTTCCATGACGCCTCGCCGTCTTTCAAAAACAGCTCGGTAAACATGTACCGTGCAAGGCGCGTTGCCGTGTCCAGAGACGTCAGGCAGAAGGCGGAGACCGCCAGTATGATCAAAGCGAACGTAACCGTATAAATACCATCGCCGAAAATGCTGCCGAGCATTGTGGAAACGCCGGTAGCCAGAACTGTGGTCGGCACGGTGACGGAACGGTCCGCAAACTGCGACCAGATGGAACCGACAGCGATTAATGCGATCAGCGCCAGCAAGCATTCAATCAACATGGAACCATAACCGATGGGTTTCGCATATTTCTCGTTGGAAAGTTGCTTGGCCGTCGTACCGGAGGCCACGAGCGAATGGAACCCGGAAATAGCGCCGCATGCAACCGTAATAAACAGCGCCGGGAACATGCTGCCCAGCGAAGAAATGGGATCGGTCCAGCCTGTGAAAGCAGGCATTTCAATCACCGGATGCGCCCCGAAAATACCTACGACAGAGGCAAGTATCATCGCATACAGCAGGAAGCTGGAGAGATAGTCACGCGGCTGAAGCAGAATCCATACGGGTGCCACAGAGGCGATAAAAATGTAAATACCGAGGACCCACATCCAGCTGTCAGCCGGTAAATAGAGCTGAACTTTCAAGCCAAATATGATGACGCCCACAAGCACGGCGACGCCGATTAATGTGGAAACCAGAACACTTGCGTTCTTACGGTACACAAAGTAACCAAAGCCCATAGCAACCGCGATAAACAACACGCTGATCATTGCAGCCGATGCCGAATAGAAACTGGCCGCCTTGTCCAATACACCATCGGTGTACGTCGCGCCGAACGTTTTTGCCACGATGGAAGTAAAAGCAGCAACGACAAGCAAAAGAACAAGGTAGGAAAAGACGAGAAACAGACGTTTCGCGCGCATGCCGATATTCTTTTCGATAACCGTACCGATCGATTGTCCGCCATGACGAACGGAAGCGAGCAGAGCGCCAAAGTCATGGACGCCGCCGAAAAAGATTCCGCCAATAACGACCCAAAGAAAAACGGGAACCCAGCCAAACACTGCTGCTTGAATTGGGCCACTGATGGGACCTGCGCCAGCAATCGAGGAAAAATGGTGACCCGTCAGAACCTCAGGCTTTGCAGCAACATAGTCTACATTGTCGTCGACTGTGATGGCAGGCGTTTTGCGCTGTGGATCAACACCCCATACCTTCGCCAGCCAGCCGCCATAGAAAATATAGCCGCATGCCAGGCAAACAATGCCAATTACGATAATAAGAATTGCACTCAAAAGTAACACACCCCCTAAATCATTTCATTATCGTCAAATAGTCTCTTCAGATTTCCGCCCTGACGATTGCTTACAACAGACCCTGAAGAACACTCATATGCGACCAAACGAAAGTCCACCCATCCATGAAAAGAGCATTTAAAGTCTTTATGAAAATGTGTTTTAGAAATCATCTTGAAAAGAGCTGGTTCAATGTTGTCCGCAACAAGCACCAACGTGATATGCGTGTACATATGCTCTTTGTGCGGTTTTACTCTTGTCAAGCCTTCGCACAGAACAGTATCCTTGTATTTTATGAAGTTTTCTTGATTCAGATCGCTGACGGCTGCAATGTATACATATTCATGGTTTTCGTATCTCCAAAGCTGCGCAGACTTCACCAGGACATACTTTTCGCTGCTGGAATGAAAGTCGGCTTCCAGCGCAAAAGGCATCGATTTGTGTTCAATGCCACTACGAACATCATAATACACACAATATTGCTTTTGCAGCTTATTGAGAACTTCTTCCGACGTCATCCGAAAGGGTACCCCTTTATCACTTTCGATTGTATTCAACTGTATCGCGTTTTATGAAAAAATATTACACATATTTTGTATAAATGTCAATCGCCGTAAATAAAAAAAGCAGCTTCGCTCGCCGGTCAATTTAAGCTGATTCACTCCTGTGAAAAATGGAGAAAACGGTATTTCGAGCGAGTCTCGAATAAGTGTTAGACATTTATTAATAGTTGTTTACATCATAAAGTGTTTGCAATGCATTGGAGCAATCAAAATCGATGAGTGAACGAACGGATGATTGGTTTTGCTGGGTGGCAGCGTCTTTTGGCATGTCGTTTTAACAGACTGCAAAAAACCCAAACAAAGAAAATCAGGGCATAAAGGGAATGTCCTTTCATGTACGCTCCTTACCCTATTTATCAGTTTGGAGTATATCCCATAACGGATTGCATTGATCTTGGTTGCATTAAAAAAGCGCCCCCGCGTAAACGGGAGCGCCTGAGACTCGATTTTTGAATTACAGCAGGTTCTGGCTGGTCTCGGGATCGAAGATGTGCGCGAGCGCACCGTCGAACGTGAAGTACAGCTGATCGCCGAACTTGAACCCGAGGCGGTTTTCCACCGGCAGGTCGATGGTGGCAATGCGCATTACGCAATCTTTGCCGAGCGCTGTCACGTGGACAAACAGCTCGCTGCCCATCATTTCGGATACATCCACCTTCGCGGAGATCGCGCCCTTGTGACCAGCGTCCGTCAGCACGATATGCTCGGGGCGGATACCGAGGGCAATCTTCTTGGGCTGCTCGTTCTTCGCTTTAAGCGTCTTTTGGATCTCTTCCGGCATGTCGATTACTGCGCCTTCCATGCGAACGACGTATCTGCCGTTTTCGATCGAAAGTTCCGCATCGAAGAAGTTCATTTGCGGCGATCCAATGAATCCCGCAACGAACAGGTTTGCCGGATGGTTGAACACCTGCTGCGGCGTGCCGATCTGCTGGATGTAACCGTCTTTCATGATGACGATACGATCGCCCAGCGTCATAGCTTCAGTCTGATCATGGGTAACGTACACAAACGTGGTGTTGACGTTCTGGCGCAGCTTGATGAGCTCGGCGCGCATCTGGTTACGCAGCTTGGCATCGAGGTTAGAAAGCGGTTCATCCATGAGGAAGACTTGCGGATGACGCACGATCGCGCGACCGATGGCAACACGCTGTCTCTGACCGCCGGAGAGCGCCTTTGGCTTTCTCTGGAGGTATTCAGTGATGCCGAGGATTTCCGCTGCTTCTTTTACTTTCTCGTCGATCTCAGTCTTGGGAACTTTACGCAGCTTGAGTCCGAACGCCATGTTCTCATACACGGTCATGTGCGGATACAGTGCGTAGTTCTGGAAGACCATCGCGATATCGCGATCTTTCGGCGCGACATCGTTGACGAGGCGATTACCGATGTAGAGTTCACCTTCGGTGATCTCCTCCAGACCGGCGATCATGCGCAGAGTTGTCGACTTGCCGCAGCCGGACG
>CAYVAO010000194.1:0-4939 GCA_964448895.1 uncultured Christensenella sp. | reverse complement strand
CGGAGAGATAGTCCTCGTACTCGTCCACCAGTATCGCCGCGAAGGCTTCCGGCGGAGCCATGCGAAGCTTTTGCATGCAGCCCGCGATCTGTTCCATGCCCTGCTTGCCTTCCAGCGTGTAGCTCTTGACGCTCTCGCTGAAATAGCCGTAGGTTTCGTAGATTTCCTCCAGCGCGTCGGCCAGCGTCATGCCGCGCTCGCCGTAGGCAATGCAGGCCTCCGCCGCAAGCATGGCAGACGAAACCGCGTCCTTATCCCGCGCGAGCCCGCCCGCGAGGAAGCCGAAGCTCTCCTCAAAGCCGAAGAGAAACGTCTTTTCTCCGCTGGTTTGATATTCGTCCACCTTTTCGCCGATAAAGCGGAACCCGGTCATCACGTTTTCCAGCGCAACGCCGTACGCCGCGCAAATTGCGTCCGCCAGGCGCGTAGAGACAATGCTCTTGATGACCACGCCGTTATTCGGCAGCCGCTTTTGCCGACTCATAGAAGAGAGAATGTGCTCCAGCAGAATGCAGCCGATCTGGTTGCCGGTTAGCGTCACCCATTCATCCGACTTGGTCTTGACCGCTACGCCGAGGCGATCCGCATCCGGATCGGTGGCGAGGCAGACGCGCGCGCCTTTTTCCTCCGCGAGCGCAATCGCGAGACGAAACGCGTTCGGGTCCTCGGGATTTGGCGCGGTGACGGTCGGGAAGCGTCCGTCCGGCGCAACCTGCTCCGGCACGGTGAACACGTTTGTCAGGCCCACGCGGGTCAATAGCTCTTTCACGGGAACCGCGCCGGTGCCATGCAGCGGGGTATACACGATCGGAAGACTGCCGCCGCGCCGCCGCACGAGATCGGGATCGAGCAACAATCCCTCCGTCGCCGCGTAATACGCCTCGTCTTCGTCTTTTCCGACCAGCGTCAATCGTCCGCTTGCCAGCGCCTGATCATAATCCATCGTATGCGGGCCAAACATCGGCACGCGCTGAATCTCATCGTAGATTGCGGCGGCCTGCTCGGGCGCGGCCTGTCCGCCGTATGCCCAGTAGACCTTGTATCCGTTGTATTTACTGGGGTTATGCGAGGCGGTGATCACCACGCCCGCCATGCAGTTGAGGTGGCGAACCGCAAACGAAAGCTGCGGCACGGAATGCAGCGCGGAAAAAAGATAGGTCTTGATTCCGTTTGCCGCGAGCACGCAGGCGGTCTCTTTCGCAAACTCTGTTGAATAGAGTCGCGCATCGTAAGCAATACAGACCCCGCGCTCTTTTGCATCCGCACAGGTGAGCAGATAGTTGCTCAATCCCTGTGTCGCGCGGCGCACAACGTAGACATTCATGCGGTTGGTGCCCGCGCCGAGAATACCGCGTAGTCCCGCGGTGCCAAACTCCAACTCGCGATAAAAGCGCTCCTCAATCTCCGGCGCGTTATCCGCTATGGCGAGCAGCTCTTGTTTGGTGGATGCATCCAGTGTCGGCTCCTTGAGCCAGGTTTCGTATACGGATCGCGTTTCCATTCGTTAACCCTTTCGTATCGAAGTATTCTTTTTTTAATATTGAATCGAACCACTAGTTCGACGCGTCACTTTTGCAGCGAAGCGAGAAAGCTTTCTACCGCTGTCCAGTATTCGGCATTGTTCGGCGTTTTTTCAAACAGCGCGGAGGAGCCGTGGCGACCGTTGCCCTCCGGCACGAAAAACACGCTGCCGCTGGACTTGATCTGATCCGCAATTCCGCGCCAGGACTTCTCCTCCGACTTCGCGGAGGTGATGAACGCGGGCTGAGTTATGTTCGCGGCATAGTCCGCAACCTGCTTGCCGTCCAGCTTAAAGTATTCGCCCGGCGAAAACGCAAGCACGGCGGAGATTTCGTCCGGGTGCTCGGAAGCCAAAATCAGCGCGAGCGAAGAGGAATACGAACTGCCCCAAACGATCAGTTGACTCGGCATATAGGTTTGCATCACATAATCAAGCGCGGATTCCAAATCCGGATACGCCTGTATATAGCCCGTTTGCAGCCCTGCGGATTTCGCGGCCTGATAGGTTTCGTTTTTCACTCCGTTTGCCACGCCGCCGGAACGCTGATCGATCGCGAGGCAGTTATAGCCCAGCGCGTTGAGCTTTGGCGCGATCTCCAGATATTCGCCTCTGCTGTAGTCCGCCTGATGAAACAGCAGGATAAACGACGCGTTTGCGTCGCCCGTCCAGTAAAGATCCGCCGTTATCGTAAGATCGTCCGTGGTGGGAAACGTAACGGTGGAAACCGAAGGCTCCGAAGGCAATGGTGCGCGCGTTGTCTCGATCATTGGCGTTTCCTCCTGCTTCACATCTTCTGTGTCACGAACCGTCTGCGCTACCGAAGTATTCGCTTCGCCGGATGCGCGAACGGGTACCAACAGCAAAACAATCAATAGGGCAACCGCGAGCACAAGCCCGCCCGCCAGCAACAAAACCGTTTTGATCTTCATTTGTCTTGCTCCTTTTCGCTTGATAAAGCCAATCTGGTCAGAAGCAGTGCTCATAAGCCGTTTCTTCGTCGATACCAAACGTAATCGTACAAAAAAATGTTCAAAATCACTTCATCTGATTATACCCGCCGGCGTGTTGCATGGCAAGGCGGGCTGTGCTATCATACCCGTATGGAACGGCGCGCACAACCAAAAAAGCGCTACCTATCCGCCAGCTATGTCACAAGCGGGGCGGTTTTTTACGGTACGCTCTTATTTCTCGTGGCGCGTGTTTTTACGCTGCTGCAGCTCTTTTCCGACGCCGCGGCGCGAAAGAAACTGAACCAGGCACCGCCGGAGAACTTTACATTTCTCGGCATTACGTGGATCTTGATCGTCATCGGCATCATCGGCATTGCGTTTTATCTGCTGCTGCAAAACAGACAAAAGAAACTCCGCATGAAGCCGGGCAATTTTTATCTGCTGCTCAACACGCTGTTTGCCCTCTGGGGTTTGATCAGCGCGATCAGCTATTTGGTAGAGATGATTTTGTTTTTCGAGTTTGTTTATCTGCTCGATTTTCTAACGCTGATCGGCGCGATGGTCGTGCCGAGCGTATTGTATCAGCTCTCCGACCGAAACCAGGATATCCCGCCGGACAATATCCTGTTTTTTACCGCGATCGGATCAACCGCGCTCTCTACGCTTGCGGCGCTGATCGTGGCGCTCGTGCTCAGAAAGAGCTACACCACCTTTCAGCTGGTGCGCGAGTTGATGTTTCGCGCGGGCATCATCCTCTTTGGCGTCGCGAGTTTGCTCAAGGCAATCCGGCTGCGCGCGGAGTTGCCGGAGCTGGTCGCCGCCATGCCGAAAGTCGAGAGCAAGCCGGAGCCGAAGCCGATACTCAAACCCTTTTTCAACCGCGAACCAAAGAGCAAGGTAGACGCGAAGGGACGCATCAAGTGTCCTGATTGCGGAAAAAAGCTGGCGGAAGGCACGCGCATTTGCCCGCGCTGCGGGTATGATATTGAAACCCCGGATTTGTTTGACGACGATGACGACGAGTTTGCCGAAGACGAGCGGATTGACGATCCCGTAACACCGGAACCGGAGCTCGAGATGGAGGATATCACGCCGGAGCAGGACGATCTCGAAGCAGAACCCGCGCCTGCGCCCGAACCCGAACGGCCGGAACTGCCAAAAGACATCTGCCCGCGCTGCAAGAAGAAGAAACCGCCGTTTTTGAGTACCTGCCCGCACTGCGGCTATTATCCCGGCGACCCGATCGAGCTGGAAGAAATCGAGACGGAAAAGCGAAAGCAGGAAGAGGCGCAGCAAGCCGAGCTTTCGCAGACCGCCGCGGCCTATGTTCCGCCGGAGCCAAAGCCGGACCCGAAATGCGAAAAATGCGGCAAGAAGATTCCCGGCGGGCTCTCCACCTGTCCTTATTGCGGCTATCATCCGGACGACGCGCACGCGCCGCAAGAGCCGCCGAAGAAAGAAGTCGTATCCCTGTTTGATGAGGGAGAAGAAGAAGAGACGATCTTCTGCCCAAGATGCGACAACGAGGTTGTGAGCGGCACCGAAATCTGCCCGCATTGCGGATATCCCTTTGTTGCCCCGCGCGACACAGGCAGACTCCGCAGACCGACGCAACGGCTGCCGCGCGTGCCCGATCCAAAGCGGCTGACGGAGAAGAACTCCATCGAGTGTCCCGAATGCGGCAGGCGGTATTCCGCCGCAAGGGATCGCTGTCCGTATTGCGGTTTCGGGTTATACGATGATTAGAAGCATCTAGAATTATAAAAGGCTGTCCTGAAAGTAACTTTCTTTCTCGGACAGCCTTTTGAGTTGGATTGTAACTTCGCGGGCGAAAGATATTCGCCCCTACACGCGCGCCAAAGAATCAAAGTATAAATCAAATTGAAAGGAATCGCATTGCGGACTACTCCGCAAGAGCGGATGTAGGGGCGAATATCATTCGCCCGCACTACCCACGCCTTCCACGCAAAAGGAGCTATCCATCTCTGGACAGCTCCATTTGTTTCAAAACGTCTCTATTCTATTCGAATGTTACCCGTAAATGAGTTTCGGAGAAAAATCCAGTTTGTCCGCCGCGACGCAACGATAGACGATTCCGTTTCTCTCGCCTTCAAAGGCGTAGCGGTTCGCTTCTCCGTGCAGATGCCCGTAGATCACGATATCCACGCCCGCCTGCTCCAACCGCTCGGTAAAACCGCTGCCGCGATCCCGATCTACAAACGGCGGAAAATGCAGCATCGCGATCTTGGTGGAAACCGTTGGCAGCGAATTGAGCGAAAGCGAAAGCCGGTCCAGCTCCCGCAGGTAAATCTTTTGATCCTCGGCGGAAAAGTTGTTGCTGCCGGGGCAAAGCCAGCCGCGGCTGCCGCAGATGCCGACTTCGCCTTCCACAATCGAATCGTTTTGCAATGCGCGCATGCCCGCGGGTAAAGAGGCGCGTACCCTGCCGATCGCGCTCCACCAATAA
>CAYVAO010000193.1:2708-4943 GCA_964448895.1 uncultured Christensenella sp. | reverse complement strand
CATCAACCACGAAACGCTGCTGCTGGATATCTAGATGGACGCGATCCTTGCGGTCGCCATCGTCGGCAATGCGCTTAGCGGCGGAAAATTCAGCATTGCGGGATCGGTCATTGGCGCGTATATCATTCAGATGCTGACCATCACGCTCTACGCCATGAAGGTGCCGTCCACGGCGGTAAAGGCGTATAAAGCGATCGTCATCATCGCTATCGTTGTGCTTGGCTCTCCGGTGGTGCAGAGCTATCTGCTGAAGCTGCGCGACAGACTATTCAAAAAATCGAATCAGGAAGCGGGGGCACAGGCAGATGCAGATTAACAAAAGACCGCTTGCCGATCCGCTGAAGCGCGGGAAGAGAGAGCCGATCTCAAACACCAACCTGCTGCTGATCATTACGGTTTGCACGTTCTTTGGTATGTATGGCATGGCGATGTCGGTTTGGGGCGGCGGGTTTCTCAATCCGCAGCAGTTTCTCGATCTGTTCAATAACAACTCGTTTCTCATCGTCGTCTCCTGCGGACTCACGATTGTTATGATCGCGGGCGGCATCGATATCTCCGTTGGCGGTATCACCGCGCTGGTGACGATGGCTTGCGTGGTCTACTTGGATGATAAAGGCGGCAGCGTCGTGGGTTCCATGGCGCTCGCGCTCGGCATCGGAACCGCGTTTGGTCTGGTGCAAGGTTTCTTAGTGTCCTATCTTGAGATTCAGCCGTTTATCATCTCACTGGCGGGCATGTTCTTTGCAAGGGGCATGACCACCATCGTGTCCGTTGCGCCGCGTACGGCGGAGCACGAGGCGTTTCTGGCACTCAAGGAATTCCGTATCGTGATTCCCGGCATCGGCTCCTACGGCAAGACGGGCAACTTTATTCCCGCGCGCGTGGAGCTTGGCGTTGTCATCGCGATTGCGGTGGTTCTGCTCGTATTTATCATGCTCAAGTGGTCGCGTTTCGGGCGCAATCTCTACGCGATTGGCGGTAACAGCCAGAGCGCGCTCATGCTGGGCATCAATGTGAAACGCACGCGCTTTTTCTCTTATCTGCTGTGCGGCATTCTCTCCGGTATCGGCGGCTATGTCTACCTGCTGCATACGGGCGCGGGTAATGCCAGCAACGCCACGGCGGCGGAGATGCAGGCAATCGCCTCCGCCATCATCGGCGGCACACTGCTCACCGGCGGCGTCGGCAACGTGATCGGTACGCTGTTTGGCGTGCTCTCGCTCAAGACGATCAGCAACATCGTGATTGCATCCGGCTTGCGCGAGCCGTATTGGCAGAGCATTACCGTGGGTCTCATGCTGTGCTTCTTTATCCTGCTGCAGAGCGTGATCCTCGCGATTCGCGAAAAAGGCGGAATGAAAAAAGACTGACAACCGGTGCTTACAAAGGCTCCTCCGGCAGCGTTCGAAGGAGCCTTTTTTTGCAGGATGTGCATGTAAGCATAAATATAAATATTGTTGGTATAAATATAATATTTAGCTTTTCTATCATCGGGTTTTATGATATATTCTTCGCTAAAGAAATTTTTGATCGTAACAAGCAGAAGCAAGCGCACGAGAGAAAAACAGGAGGAAACGGATGGAACAGCCAAGATACCTGATCCTGGAAAACGGGCAGGTGTTTCAAGGGCGGCCGCTTGGTGCCGCGGGCCAAGTGATTGCCGAAATTGTGTTTACGACTGCCATGACCGGATATCTGGAGACGTTGACCGATCCCAGCTACTATGGTCAGATGGTGGTTCAAGCGTTTCCGTTGATTGGCAATTATGGTGTAATCCCCGCCGACTTCGAGGCGGAGCAGCCCGCGTTGAAAGGGTATATCGTTCGTTCCTGGTGTCAAGTGCCTTCTAACTTTCGTAGTGTGGAAGACCTTGACACTTTTTTATTATCGAACGGTATCGTGGGGCTTTGGGACATCGACACCCGCGCGCTGGTAAAGATCATTCGCGAACACGGCGTGATGAACGCGCTGCTGACGGATGATCCCGCGCCGGACGAGGCGACGATGAATCGCCTGCGCGCCTATCAGATGGAGCACGCAGTGCAGGCGGTCAGCCGCACGCAGGCAAGCGTGCTGCGCGCGGAACCGGCGAAACGGCGCGTCGCCTTATGGGACTTTGGCGCGAAGAAAAACATTGCGCAGGAGCTGATAAAGCGCGGCTGCGACGTGACGATTTTGCCTGCGGGCGCGACGGCGGAAGAAATCCTCGCGCTTAAGCCGGACGGAATCATGCTC
>CAYVAO010000193.1:0-2698 GCA_964448895.1 uncultured Christensenella sp. | reverse complement strand
CAGCTGCTTGCGCTCGCGCGCGGCGGCGAGACGATGAAGCTTAAGTACGGTCACCGCGGCGCGAACCAGCCCGTGCAGGAGACGGCAAGCGGAAAGGTCTATATCACGAGCCAGAACCACGGCTACGCGGTGAAGACGGGCGAGTTTCTGCCGAATCATTCGCGCATGAGCTTTCAAAACCTCAACGACGGTACTTGCGAGGGAATGGAATACCTCGATATCCCCGCGTTCTCGGTGCAGTTTCATCCCGAGGCATGCGGTGGCCCGCTGGACACGCGATACCTCTTTGACCGGTTTGTCGACTTGATGGACGGCGCGCGCGGTTAAGCGCGGTTGCTGGAACGGTTTTTTCGGAGCAAAAGGAGATAGTTATGCCACTGGATCAAAATATCAAACGCGTGATGGTGATCGGCTCGGGACCAATCGTAATCGGGCAGGCGGCGGAGTTTGACTATGCGGGAACGCAAGCCTGCCGCGCGCTGCGCGAGGCAGGGCTGGAGGTCATCTTAGTCAACTCCAACCCCGCGACGATCATGACCGACCGCGCGATGGCGGATCATATCTACATCGAGCCGCTGACGCCGCCCACGCTCAAGCGCATCATCGAGAAGGAGAAGCCGGCCAGCCTCTTATCCACCCTCGGCGGACAGACGGGGTTGACGCTCTCCATGCAGCTCGCGCGGGACGGCTTTTTGGAAGCGCATGGCGTCAAGCTGCTCGGCGCAAACCCGGTTACGATATCCAAGGCGGAGGATCGGCAACTGTTTAAGGACGCGATGCTCGAAATCGGCCAGCCGGTGATTCCTTCGCTTGTGGTGACGGAGCTTTCTGCGGCGCTCGCGTTTGCCGAAGAGATCGACTATCCGGTCATCGTCCGGCCTGCGTTTACGCTCGGCGGCAGCGGCGGCGGCATCGCGCAGACGCGAGAAGAGCTGCACGAGATCGCGACAAACGGCCTTCGTATGTCGCCGATTCACCAGATTCTGGTCGAAAAGTGCATCTCCGGCTGGAAAGAGATCGAGTTTGAGGGCATGCGCGATAAAAACGGCAACGTGATCACGATTTGCAGCATGGAAAACTTCGATCCCGTCGGCGTGCACACGGGCGACAGCATCGTGATCGCGCCCGCCGTCACGCTGAGCGACCGCGAATACCAAATGCTCCGCACGGCGACGCGGAACATCATCGATACACTCGGCATCGAGGGCGGCTGCAACTGCCAGTTTGCGCTGCATCCCACGAGCTTTGACTACGCGGTGATCGAGGTCAACCCGCGCGTGAGCCGCTCATCTGCGCTGGCTTCCAAGGCGACAGGCTACCCCATCGCGAAGGTCGCGACCAAGATCGCGATCGGCTACACGCTGGACGAGATTCAAAACGCGGTCACCGGGAGCACCTCCGCGTGCTTTGAGCCCGCGCTGGACTACGTCGCGGTCAAGCTGCCGAAGTGGCCGTTCGACAAGTTTGTATACGGCAAGCGCACGCTCGGCACGCAGATGAAAGCCACGGGCGAAGTCATGGCGATCGGCCCTACGTTTGAACAGGCGATCATGAAGGCGGTGCGCGGCGCGGAGATTTCGCAGGACAGCCTGAATATGGCGAAACTTGCGGGTAAGACGACAGATGAGATCCACGCGCTTCTGAATAACTGCGACGACGAGCGGATGTTTGTGGTGTTTGAGGCAATCAAGCGCGGCATCCTGCTGGATGAAATCC
Source organism: uncultured Christensenella sp. (assembly GCA_964448895.1). GTDB lineage: Bacteria > Bacillota > Clostridia > Christensenellales > CAG-138 > UBA7703. The sequence goes on along the minus strand of CAYVAO010000193.1, from coordinate 982 downwards.
ATCAGATCACGATGATCGATCTGTGGTTTCTCGCAAAACTGCAACATCTTGCGCAGTTCGAGCAGAGCCTTGTTTCGGACGGCTTAACCGAAAAAACGTATCTCGAAGGAAAGAAACTCGGCTACACGGACAAGGTTTTAACGCGCATCAGCGGACAAGCGATCAAAGAACACCTCTATGCGGGCTACCGCATGGTAGACACCTGCGCGGCGGAGTTTGAGGCGCAAACGCCGTATTTTTATGCGGACTATGATTGCCTGGAGAACGAGGCGCAGACGTTTTTGCAAAAGCACGACACGGGCAAGCGCCGCGTGATCGTCTTCGGCTCCGGCCCGATCCGTATCGGGCAGGGCATCGAGTTTGACTATGCCTCTGTCCACTGCGTCTGGGCGCTCAAGCAGGCGGGGTATGAAGTAGTGATCGTCAACAACAACCCGGAGACGGTCTCGACGGATTTCGATACGGCGGACAGGCTCTACTTTGAGCCGCTGCTGCCGGAGGACGTGATGAACGTCATCCATACCGAGCAGCCGTACGGCGTGGTTGTGGCCTTCGGCGGACAGACTGCCATCAAGCTCACGCGGTATCTTTCCGAGCAGGGCGTGCGCATCCTCGGAACCCCTGCGGATAGCATCGACGCGGCGGAGGATCGCGAGCGGTTTGATGCGCTCTTGGAGCAACTTTCTATCAAGCGCCCGCTCGGCAAGACGGTCAAGACCGAGGAACAGGCCCTCGCGGCGGCAAAAGAACTGGGCTATCCCGTTCTAATCCGGCCCAGCTACGAGCTCGGCGGCCAGAACATGATCATCGCGTTTTCGGACGCCGACGTGCGCGAATACATGGGCATTATCCTGAGAAAAGGCATCGACAACCCGATTTTGATCGACCAATACCTGATGGGCACCGAGATCGAGGTGGACGCGATCTGCGACGGCGAAGAGATCCTCATCCCCGGTATCATGGAGCATATCGAGCGCGCGGG
>CAYVAO010000192.1:3075-4963 GCA_964448895.1 uncultured Christensenella sp. | reverse complement strand
GTCCCGAAAGGCGGTCAGCATCTCGTCGTCGATGTCCGACGTATCGCCCAAAATCATGCCCTTCGCGTCTCCCGGCGCGTTGGGAAAGATCGCGGCGATTCGATTGCCGATATTCTCACGCAAATCGAGCAATCGCCCATAGATATCCTGCGGGGATTGCCAGAGGATATCCGCTTCGCCCTCTGCAAACGCGACAGCAAAAATTTTTCGATATCTGTCGTTCAGGCGATATTCTTCTTCTGATAGATTCACATCCGCTGATGCGGATACAAGCTGCCCATACTGAGGAGGAGTTGCAAAACGAGAAATCAACTTAAGCCTACCAGGGACTGGCTCCCCGTTGAGTGTTGCGTCTGAAAGATTCAAACGGTAATATCCCTTTTTAAGTACCTCCGGTGTTTCGCAGATTCTGCCCTGTACAACGCCGCTGCCAACCGGAACGGACGCGGGCGCGGCGAGCGAGACGCGCACGAACCCCACCGCCATGCAGACCAGAAACACCGTCCACATCGCTTTTTTGAGCAAGCGGGAAGCCAGCGCGCAAACGAGCAGAATCAGCGCCGCGAGCAGCGCGCGATTCAGCGAAAACCCATCCCCGATGAGCAAGCCAAACAATAGCCCCAGCGCGGCCACGGCAACCGGGCGCGCGTGAAACAACGGCGGCTTTTTTGCCGCCGTGTCCGGCGCACTTTGTGCGGATAAACTCGATTGGTTCGGTTGATTTTCCTGCGACATCGGGTTGAGTTAACCATAACCATTGGCGTTTGTCAACCGCGTATGCCGCCCGCGGTTGAAGGAAGATATGCACGGGTGTTATACTACATATGATATAAGAATTTTCTCGCGATTCATTCGCGGGCGGACAGGAATGAGCAATACATGAAATGGCTGGAAATCTGCGTCTACACCACCGACGCGGGGCTGGACGCGGTGACGTTTGCGTTTTCCAACGCGGGACTCGATCAGGTGAGCATCGAGGAGAGCCACGAGCGCGCGATGGCGTTTTTAAACGAGCGCGTGGTCTACTGGGACTATGCGGACGCGGACAAGGTCGGCGTGGATGAACCCTGCGTGAAGGCGTATGTTGCGGATGTGCCGGAGAGCCTGCCCGTGGTCGAAGACGTCAAGCGCGGCATCGCGCAACTGCGCGCAAGCGACCTTGGCTACGACGCGGGGTCTCTCTCCGTCGTGGTCAACCGCATGGACGACGCGGACTGGGAAAACAACTGGAAAGCCTACTATAAACCGCTCAAGATTGGTAAGCGGCTCTATGTGCTGCCCTGCTGGATTGAGGAAGCAGCGCCTGAAAACCGCGTAACGCTCAAGCTCGATCCCGGCGTGGCCTTCGGCACCGGCGAACACCACACGACAAGGATGTGTCTGGAATTATTAGAAACCGTCGTCAAACCCGGCGACGATATGCTCGACCTCGGCTGCGGCAGCGGGATTCTCTCCGTCGCCAGCGTGCTGCTGGGAGCAAAACACGCCGTCGCGGTGGACATCGACCCCGTTGCGGAGCACGTTGCCCTCGAAAACGCCGCGATGAACGGGGTAACCGCCGCGCAGTACGACGTGCTGATCGGAGATGTGCTCAGCGACGAAAAGCTGCAAACGAGCATTCAGCGCGGCTACGACGTGGTGGCGGCAAACATCGTCGCGGGAGTCATCATAGCGCTTGCGCCGTTTGCGAAAACCTGCTGCAAGCCGGGCGCTCCGTTTATCGTCTCCGGCATCATCGATGAGCGGGAGGACGAGGTCAAGCAGGCGCTGATCCGCGCGGGCTTTGCGATTGAAGAAATTCTGCGCAGCGAAGGCTGGGTCGCGATGCTGCTGCGGGCTTAATCGCACAACAAGTATTAGAGTGTGTTGCTAAAATCATAATCGCCAT
>CAYVAO010000192.1:0-3065 GCA_964448895.1 uncultured Christensenella sp. | reverse complement strand
GCAGCGAAGGCTGGGGCGCGAGTCTGCGTCGGGCTTAGTCGCACAATACTTCTTAGAATAAGGACGATTCATGCGCCGTTTTTTTTGCGAAAACATCACGAATACCACCGCCGTTATCACGGGTGACGACGCGCACCACATCGCCCGCGTGCTCCGCATGAAAGCGGGGGACGCGCTCTCGCTCTGCGACGGCGCGGGCAACGAATACGACGCGGTGATCACCGGAATTACGCAGGACGCGATTTCCTGCGCGGTTGGCGAGCGGCGCGCGAGCGAGGCGGAAAGCCCCGTAAAAGTAACGCTGTTTCAATGCCTGCCCAAGACGGGCAAGATGGAGCTGATCGTGCAAAAATGCACGGAACTCGGCGTATTCGCCGTCGTTCCCGTCATCTCGGCGCGCTGCGTCGTCGTACCAAACAAGGATTACGACAAAAAGCGAGAGCGCTACAATCGCGTGGCGCTGGAGGCGGCAAAACAGAGCCGCAGAGGGATGATCCCGTCTGTTTTGCCATTGACCGAACTGAAAAAGATCGACGTGAAAGCGTTTGATCTGTTTTTGATCGCATACGAGGACGAAACCACCGTCTCCCTCAAGCAGGCGCTCCGCGCGGCGAAATCGCCGCAGTCGATCGCGTTCTTGAGCGGGCCCGAAGGCGGGCTTGAGGAAAGCGAAGTCGCGCTCTTAACGAAAGCCGGAGCCGTCAGCGTCTCCCTCGGTAAGCGCATTTTGCGCACGGAGACGGCTGGGCTAGCGATGCTTGCGCAAACGCTCTACGAGGTCGAAACATGAGAGTGGCCTTAACGACCCTCGGCTGCAAAGTGAATCACTACGAGACGGAAGCCATGCGCGAACTATTTGTGCAGGACGGCTGGGAGATCGTGGAATTTTCCGATCTCGCTGATGTATACGTGATCAACACCTGTACGGTGACGCAGACAAGCGACACAAAATCCCGCCAGATGATCGCGCGCGCGCACCGGATGAATCCAAGTGCGCTCGTCGTCGCCGTCGGTTGCTATGCGCAGACCGCGCCGGAAGCGGTCGCGAGCCTGGAGGGCGTGGGCCTCGTCATCGGCACCAGCGGGCGAAAAGAGATTGTCTCGCGCGTGAACGACGCGCTCGCTTCCCGCGCGGACGAAAGCTACATTTCGCCGCTCTACGAAATGCGCGCGTTTGAGCCGCTCTCCGCCGTGCGCGATTCGCGCACCCGCGCTACGCTCAAGATTCAGGATGGTTGCGTCAACTTCTGCTCCTATTGCATTATCCCCTATGCGCGCGGGCCGCTGCGTTCCCGCCCGCTGGATGAAATCTCAACGGAAGTAGAGATGCTTTCGCGCGAAGGCTACAAGGAGATCGTGCTCACCGGCATCCACCTCGCGAGCTACGGGCGCGATCTTGCGGATGAGAACGAAACCCTGCTCGATGCGATTGCGCGAGCGAGCGAACCCGGCGGCATACGCCGCATCCGCTTAGGTTCGCTGGAGCCGCTGTTTGTGACAGAAGCGGTGGCAAAGTCGCTTTCAGAAAACCCGAAGATTTGCCGGCAGTTTCATCTCTCGCTACAGAGCGGATCAAACACCGTGCTAAAGCGCATGAACCGCAAGTATACGGCGGAGGAGTATCTGCATGCGCTCGCGCTGCTAAGGCAGTATATGCCGGATTGCGCGATCACCACGGACGTGATCGCGGGCTTTGCGGGCGAAACGCAGGAGGAGCATCAAGAGACGCTCGACTTTTGCGAGCGGGCGGCATTCGCGCGGATGCACGTGTTTCCCTTTTCGCTTCGCAAGGGTACCAAGGCGGAGAGCCTGCCCAATCATCTGCCAAAGGCGGTCAAAGAGGCGCGGGCTAGAGAGCTGATCGCGCTCGGAAAGCGCCTCACGCACGCGTATCTATCTTCGCAGATCGGCAGTTTAGTCGAGGTTCTCGCGGAGAGCGACGGCGCGGGCTACAGCGGCAACTATATCCGCGTAATAACGGACGCGCCGGAAGGCGAGATCGTCCGCATCCGCATCGAGGGTTTTGAGGACGAAACGGCATTCGGTACCGCGCTGAATTCAGCCGATTGACCTGTAACAGCAATTGCTTTTCACCTCGCGCAGAGGTTAAAATAGGGCAAAGGAGTTGAGAAATTTGAGCAACTGCATCTTTTGCAAGATCGTAGCAGGGGAAATTCCCTCCAAAAAAGTGTATGAGGACGATGTGGTGGTCGCCTTCCACGACATCGAGCCGCAGTCTCCCGTGCATGTGCTCGTCGTGCCGAAAAAACATATTTCCGGCGTCAACGAACTCACGCAGGAAGACGAGGCCATCGTTGGTCACGCCTATGGCGTCATCAGCAAACTCGTCAAGGAGTTGGGTGTTGACCAGACCGGCTATCGCGTGGTCGTCAACAGCGGAAAAGACGGACAGCAGAGCGTGCCGCATCTGCATTTTCATGTGCTCGGCGGAAGGCTGCTTGCCTGGCCTCCGGGTTGATCTCAAAAAAGCTTTGATACAAAAGCCTAGATAAAAGAAGAGCGAAAACTCTTCTTTTTTGTTTTAATTAACGCAGTGTTGAACTACTCTCGCTAAAATATGACAAAACCGCAAAATCCAGCCCCGGAGAAAAGAAATCACAGCGGTCATGCGCAAAGTGTGATACGATAGGTTATCGACACACGAGAGGAAACACTCCCGCATGCCATTAACGCTTGGAACAAGGCTGCTTCGGATGCAGCTCCGGTTGACGAAACCCATCGCGCGATTTGCCACCATCGAAGACGCGCGAAAGGCGCAGGATCAGCTGGGCCGCATGACAACCGAAATACTCAAGACAAAAGTTGTCTTTCAGCCGGTGGAGTTTGAACGCTTCGCCGCTTGTTTTGCCAACTCCATTTCCTGCGAAGAACCCTGCGACCGCGCGGTATTATATCTGCACGGCGGCGGCTATACCGCTGGCGGACTGGACTACGCAAAAGGATTCGGCGCGCTGCTCGCCTCCCAAACACGGGTTTCCGTGTTCTGCGTTGCGTATCGCTTAGCGCCGGAACACAAGTTTCCCGCCGCGCAGGACCACGCGATG